>JAEXNA010000181.1 GCA_023447635.1 Vulcanimicrobiota bacterium
CCGCGCGGCCGCCCCCTCTCCCCGCCCCGCCAGCGCTACCGTCTCCCCCCGGCCCCGCCCGCCCCCGCCCGGGGTCGACGGGTTGTGCCCCATCATGGTCGACTCGGTGATGATCGTCTCGGTGATCGTCTCCATCGCCATCCCGCTGATCACCGGAGTCGCCTCGTTGATCAGCACCAGATCGGGAAGCCCCGAACGGCCGCAGCGATGCATCGCCCCGCGCACCGCCTCGCGGGCGCCGGGCAAGTTGGCCAGCGTACCTTTGACCCCGGTGGTGCGAGTCAGCCAGGAGCCCAGAAAACGAGCTTCACCGTCGACCACCTCGGCCAGGCACGCCTCGGTGGTCGAGTTGCCGATATCGACCCCCACCACCAGGCGCACCCCGCTCACTGCAGTTCCAGGGGCGCTTCGCCCGGCTGGATGAACTCCGTCTCTTTGATGTGCAAGAGCGCCGCCTTCGCCTGGAAGCGAGGACGCGCCATATAGTCGTTCTTGATCGGCACCGGCTCAGGCGCCTCGTTCTTGGCGTAGCGCGCCGCGTTACGCCCGACGTGGCGGAACGTCTCCAGGTCCATCAGCGGCGCCTGCGGGAACAGTTCCAAGGACGACAGACGGGGCAGCTCTTTCTGATGGATCATGGTGGTACCGCGAGAGAGCACTCCCACCGCGATCCCCGACCCGCTCAAACGAGCGCCGCGATGCGCCACCCGGGCCAGGTCGCAGCTTTCCACCACCCGGATCACGCGCGACTGCACGCCTTCTTCCTCGATGCCGGCCAAAATCTCGCGCAGCACCTCGTCGAGCCCCACGCCCACGATAGTCTCCTGGAAGAACAGTCCGAAGGCGGGCGAAATCGCCACCACCACCTCGTCGGGTTTGCTCCCTGCCTGAGCCACGCCCACCGACTTCAGCCCCAGGAACTCGTCGCCCACGCTGTCCCCACCAGCCACGTTGGCGTTGGTGGTGTGACGCAGCCGCTTCATCTCTTCCCAGCGCTTCCCCTCAGGGCGATAGCCAGTGGCCGGACCGGTGTAGTCGTTGGCGTCGTTCACCGCCGATAGCGCGAACCCGTCGGGACCGATGATGGCCGCCGTCTGCAGCAGATCGCCGGCAACCCGCTGGCGCAGCGTGTTGAACAGGTTCTCCGCGATATCGTGGAAGCCGCCCGCATCGAGCGCCTTCACCACGTCAAGACCGGTCAGACCGCGATCGCTCATATCCTGACAAGCGCGCAGGTCTTCCACCACCGGGCGCTTGGGAAGGTCGTCGGAAGAGTGCCCATAGGTGACAGCCTCGATCTCGGCCTCGGTGATCGGGGGGAAGCCGAACTGCTCGAACACCGCCTGCAAGGCGCGCGCCGCTTTCCCGCGGATTGCCACCACTTCGTCCTCGTCGACGTGACGCAAGCCGCCATCGACTTTCAAGTCGCGCTGCAGAGTATTCCAGTCGTCATAATCTTCCGCGTCGAAATTGCTGCCCGCGAACATGTTGTCCAGGTTGGGCACCGACGAAAAGCCCGAGCAGACAAAGTCCGTGCCCGGCAGAAGCTGCATCAAACCGCGCGCCGTGCGCCGCATGTCCGAATGCGAGAAGCTCTGATCGTTGCCCGAAGCGCACTCCAGGTCCAGCATCGAGGCGACCAGATTCTCGGCCAGCACCGCGCGGATCCCCGAAGGCACCGCCCCGGGCACGCCGATACACGAGATCGAGCCGTTCTGCAGACCCTGCACACCGGCCCCGCGCGCCGTCATGATGCAGCGGATCTCCAGGTACAGCATCGAGCGCCCCTCGGCGTTCCCCATCTGTACCTCCGACCCCGTTCCCGAAGTGAACCGCATCTTGATCCCGCGCGAAGCGTAGGCCGAAGCCAGGAACGATTTCGACCACGGCGTGTCGTCGCCGTCCACGAACACCGACTCGGTGCCGTAGATCGAGATTGTCTCGGCGTAGGTGGTCAATCCTCGCATCCCCAGAGCCAACTCGGTGGCCTCTTCCAGAGCGCACTGCGTCAGCACGCCCGCTCGCCCGGTCTGAGCGCCGATCAGCAATGCCAGCGCCGCCATCGGGGCGTAGCGCACCACGCCCAGAGTCGTCTCTAGCTCGGCAAAGCCGCGCAGCGCCCCCTCGGCCGCATCGGCGACGATCTGCACCGGGTTGTCCCGACTCGACGTCGCGTGCGCCTGATTGGCCGTGGTGCGACGGGCCCGCAGTTTCTGCATCGCCATCATCATCTCGACCACGTTCATCGTTTTCATGACGTCCAGAAGCTTGGCCGGGGTCAGCCCCTTAGCCAGCGCGATCACCTCGGCGCGGGGCACGCTGGTGCTGATCAGTCGGCGAGCGATCTCGTCCGAGGCCAGCGCCATCGAGGCTTCGGCCACGCTCAGGTCGATGGCGCGGTCGGCCACGAACTGGTCCAGGAAGTCGAAATCTTCGCGACTCTTGCCGTCCATCTCCACGATCTGGCCGCCCGCGATGCGCAGGCTGGGCGCCGGGTCGCCGTCGCTTTCCATAGCGACCAGGCCGACTTCGGGCCATTCGTCGATGAAGCCGTCCAGATTGACGGCGCGATTTTCCAGGATTTCCGTGCGCCGGGAGTGGCGCCGTTCGGGGGCTGCGGCAGGTGGAGTCATGGCAAAAGGTCCTCTTTCGTTGAGGTTATTGGGCGAGACAGTTCCGGCGCTGGTAGACCGTGGCGGCGTCGCGCACCAGGGCGGCGTTACGAGCCGCCTTGAAAGTGGTCTCCAGCTCTTCGGCGATAGCGATCAGCTCGTCGTAGGTCGAGGCGCCCGGACGCATCGCGTTGTAGATCTCCAGGATCCGTTCGTCCGGCACGGCGGTCAGTTCGGCCGCGCGACGGAAGTTCTCGGCCAGCTGCGTGCGACCGGCCTGCTCGGCGATCTCGGCCTGTTTCTCTAGCGTCTCTGGCGTGATGCGCAGGTCGTCGGCGCCGATCTCGCCCGAGATGGCGCCTTGATAGGTCAGTTCGGACAGCTTGCGTCCGGTGGGCGTGGTGATCTCCTCGGCGTGATGCTGGCCCAGGGGATAGGTCAAGCGGCTCATACGGTGGCTCCTTGGTTGAAAAACGGCAGGCGCAAGCGAACCTGGCCCTCTCGGACCGGCAAAAGGGTCGCTCATCAGCCCCCGCGGTCGTGCGTCGGTCTTGGCCGCTCTAGGACGGCCAGCCTGAGTCTTAGCCGGTCTAAGACGACCGGCCGGGAGTCTTCGCCGCTCGAAACGCGGCGTGCGGTCGTGGACCTACTCCTCGAGAGTCGAGAGGTCGCCCGGGTCCTGGCCCATCAGCTGGGCCTTCAACATGCGTCGGATGATCTTGCCGGATCGCGTCTTGGGCAAGGCCGCGATCACCTCGATGGCCGAAGGGGCCGAAACCGGTCCCAGTTCGTTACGGGCAAACGCGACCAACTCGCCGCGCAGCTTGTCCAGGTCGTGTTCGCCCTGGCGCAAGACCACATAAGCGTGGATCCGTTCGCCCTTCAGTTCGTCGGGAACACCCACCACGGCCGCTTCCGCGACCTCGGGGTGTCCGCACAGCGCCGCTTCGACATCGGCCGATCCGATGCGATGGCCGGCGGTGTTGATAACATCGTCGCTGCGACCGAGAATGGCGATCCGGCCGTCCTCTTCGACCGAGGCCAGGTCGCCGGTGGCGTAGACCTGTCCCGGCAGCTCGGTCCAGTACTGGACGTAGCGCTCGTGGTTATTCCAGATGGTCCGCATCAGGTGGGGAAACGGGGTCGACAGGATCAGATGACCGCCGTGACCGGCCGCCACCTCGACACCCTGGTCGTCGACCACTCTGGCCGACACGCCCGGCAGGGCCACTCCAACCTTCCCCGGACGGTGAGGCAGGGAAGGGGGAGAGGCCAACGTGGGGCCGCCCAGTTCGGTTTGCCACCAGTTGTCTACCAGCACTCCGGTGCGTCCTTCTCCCAACACGTTTTCCCAGGCCCAGATGTTCGCCTCGGGGTTCAGCGTCTCGCCCGCCACCGCCATCAGGCGCAGAGAGGAGAGGTCGTACTTGCGCGGCCACTCCTCGCCGTACTTGACGGCCATCCGGATGGCGGTCGGAGCGGTGAACATCAGGTTCACCTTCAGCTCTTCCACCGTCTGCCAGATCTGCCCCGGAGAGGGGTAGTCCGGAGCGCCCTCTCTCATCACCGAAGTCAGACCCTCTAACAGGATCCCGTAAACAATGAAGGCGTGGCCCACGATCCAGCCCAGGTCCGAGGTCGACCAGAACACGTCGTCGTCCTTGGCATCGAACAGCGTGCGCAGATGGTAGGAGACCCCCACCATCCAACCGCCGTGAACGTGCACCACGCCCTTCGGCTTGCCGGTGGATCCGGAGGTGTAGAGGATGTACAGGGGATGCTCGGCGGGCACGGCGACCGGGGGAACTCCCGCCGTCTGAGCCTGCAAGAGTTCGTTCCAGTCATACTCCGGGGCCGACAGCGCTCGAGGCGTCTCTCGCTGCAGCCAGACCACCGACTCGACCGGGCACTCCAACAGCGCCTGGCGCACGATCGCCTCGAGATCGACGCGCTGACCTCGGCGGTAGGTGCAGGTCCCCGCGATCACCATCTTGGCGCCGGTGTCGACGATCCGCTCGCGCAGAGCGCCCACGCCCAGACCAGCATAAACGACCGAGTGAATCGCTCCCAGCCGGGCCGTCGCCAGCATCGCGATAGCGCCTTCCAAAGTCATCGGAAGGTACAGGATCACGCGGTCGCCCAGCCCCAGCCCCAGCCCTTGCAAGGCCGCGGCCATGCGCGACACCCGGTCGGTGAGCTGAATGTAGCTCAGCTCTTCACGGGCACCGTCTTCGCCCAGCCAGATCAGCGCGGTTTTGCCGCCCCGACCCTCCCGCACGTGGCGGTCCAGCGCGTTGTCGACGATATTGAGCTGACCGTCGGCGAACCAGGCGTGGTCGGGGAAGTTCCACTCCAGGCCCTGGCTGAACGGCACCGTCCAGTCGAAACGACGCGCCCATTCGGCCCAGAACCCCCCGGGGTCGTCCTGGGCTCGCTGGCGAGAGCTGGGAAAGTTGGTCTCGTTGGCTTGCTCCACGAACCATTCGGGGGCTTCGTGCAGCGCCTCTTGACCGCTGACGTGGTCGATCTGCATAGCGGCGGGGAATCCACCTTTCTAGACCCTGAGGTCGAGGAAGAACCCGTCGCCCCTTTCAAGGGCGACGAGCTCTTCGAGGGGTCGTCGAAATCAGGCCAGCTGTGTGGTGACGGCCTTGACTTCGGTGTACGCGTTAAGCACTTCCGCGCCCATCTCGCGACCCCAGCCGGACTCTTTGTATCCGCCGAACGGCAGCGCCGCGTCGAACACGTTGTAGCAGTTGATCCAGACCGTTCCCGCGCGCAGGCGGTGAGCGATCCGGTGCGCCTTGTTGATATCCGAAGTCCAGACTCCGGCGGCCAGGCCGTAGTTCGAGGCGTTGGCCTGGCGCACCAGGTCTTCGATGTCGTCGAACGGCGTCGCCACCACCACCGGGCCGAAGATCTCTTCGCGAACCACGGTCATGTCGGGATGGGTGTCGACCAGCACGGTGGGCTCGACGAAGTAACCGGACGACTCGTAGCGGCAGCCGCCGGACAGCGCGCGAGCGCCTTCCTCCGAGCCCGACTTCAAGAAGCCGGTGACCCGGTCAAGCTGCTCTTTCGAGACCACCGGGCCCATCTGGGTAGCCGGGTCCAGACCGTGACCGAGCTTGATCCCCTTGGCCTGCTGGGCCACCCCTTCAGCCACCTCTTCGAAGGCGTCCTTCTGGATGAACAGACGCGAACCGGCGGCGCAGCACTGGCCGTGGTTGAAGAAGATCGCGTGAGCGGCGCCGGCGATGGCGCTGGCCCGGGGAGAGTCCGAGAACACGATGTTGGGCGACTTACCGCCCAACTCGAGGGTGATCTTCTTGAGGTTCGAGGCGCCCGAAGCGGCCACGATAGCGCGGCCGACCTCGGTCGACCCGGTAAACGCCACCTTGTCCACATCGGGATGCGAAGCCAGCGGGGCGCCCGCTTCCAGACCGTAGCCGGTGAGGATGTTCACCACACCGGGCGGGAAGCCGGCCTCGGCGATCAGGTCGGCCAGACGCAGGCCGGTCATCGGAGTCTGCTCGGCCACCTTCAGCACCACGGTGTTGCCCGTCGTCAGCGCGGGAGCGAGCTTCCAGGCGGCCATGAGCAAGGGGAAGTTCCAGGGGATGATCTGACCGACTACGCCTACCGCCTCGCGACGGGTGTAAGAGAACCATTCGGCGCCGGGGGCGTAGGGCACGCTGATGGGGAAAGTGCTGCCGTGAATCTTGGTCGCCCAGCCCGCCATGTAGCGGAACATGTCGACGGCCAGCGGCACGTCGGCCACTCGGGCCACGGCGCGAGGCTTACCGTTGTCGATGCTTTCGATATCGGCAAACTCGTCGGCGTGCTTTTCCAGCAGGTCGCCCAGTTTCCAGATCAGCTTGCCCCGATCCGACGGAGAGATCTTCGACCAGGGGCCCTCGAAAGCAGCGCGGGCCGCCTTGACGGCCTTGTCCACGTCCTCGGAATTGGCGGCCGCCACGTGAGCGATCACGCTTTCGGTTCCGGGGTCGCGCACTTCGATGGTCTTACCGGTGGAGGCCTCGACCCACTCTCCGTTGATGAAAAGTTTATGCTTGCGGTCGAAGAACTGCTGGACTTCTTTACTATACTGAATCGCCGTAGCGCTCATAGTTGTATTCCTCCAATAAAACTCTTGGGACCCCCGTCCTCTTAAATGGCTGTTTGACCCCGGAGTTTCCCACACCTTCGCTTTTTGGAATGATCAAGACATTTTTCATCAATCGTTCACAAGCCAGATATGACGCCATCCGAGGCATCTCGAAAAGCCTTCTTGTCCGAGCGGCAAAAACCGCGGGACGGGCGCGGGGGATTGCCGAATCGGTTGAGCCCGGTTACCATGCGGGGATGCCGGTCTACCTCTACCGAATCAAAGCTACCGACGAACGCTTCGAGGCCTCCCACCGAATGAGCGAGCGCCCTCGAACCCTGGGAGAGCTGTCCCAGGCGGCCGGCCTCGACCTCTCTACCCTGGCCCTCTCCAACCCCTCTCCCGACCTCGAGGTCGAGAGGCTCATCGTTCCCGTGGCCGGCAAGGTCCAGGACTTCAACGCCGACATCCGCGGACGCGGCTTTGCCAAGATGGTCAAGCGCAGCGACGGAACCTACGAAAACGTCACCGCTCCCAAAGGCTGACTCCTCCCCTCTCCCCATGCTGAGACGGTTGCTCGCCCGCCTCCCCCTGCCCGCCGGCCTGGCCTACGCCGACGGCGTCCTGATGGCGCTCTCCGTCTCTCTCCCCGTGCTGGCCGGGCTGGCCACCGGGCACACCGACTCCCTGCGGATGATCACCTACGGGGCGTTCCAGGTCGGCCTGGTCAACGTCGACGGACTGTACCGCGACCGAGCGCGCATCATGCTGACTCAGGTCTGCCTGCTGGTGGCCATGCTGGTCTGGGTCAATCTGATCCACGGCGACCCGGCCACCCAGGCGCTCTCGACCTTTCTGGTCATGCTGGCCGCCGGCCAGAGCGCGGCTCTGGGTCCTGCCGCCGCCTCGCTCAGCTTGTCCTGTGCCGTCGCCTACATCGTGATCGACGCCATCTTCTCTGGACTGGGCTGGGGCCCAGAGCTGCTGCACGCCTGCCTGGCGGTGGCCGGTGGAGGGCTGTGGGGGGTGTTCTTGCGCTACCTCTGGTCGATCGTGCGGCCTCAGACCATCCTGGCCCAAAAGGTGGGAGAGGTCTACCTTAGCCTGGCCGGGGCTGCCCAGTGGACGGAAGGCAAGCAAGGCGAGACCTGGTCGCCCCAGTCGATACGCTGGATGGAAAGCATCGACGCCTCGCTGTATTCGGCCCGCGCCCTCTGGGCTTCGGCCCGCAGTCGTCGCCACGGCGCCTCTCCCCGGCATCTGCAGCTGCTGGCCATGATCGAGGCGGCGGACCGCCTGGAAGAAGAGCTGGCTCTGGCCTGGGAGACCCAGTCGCATCTCTCGACCCAGGCCTCGGTGGCGCCGTTCCGGCCCTTCCTGGAGAAGGCCTGGGAGGAGTTGGAGGCGGCCCTGCGGGCCGTGCCTGCCGCCCTGAGTCCCCGCCACCGTCCGCTTCAACTCGACGACCTGCGAGCGGCTCTGAGCCGGCTCGACCAGGAGAGGGAGGCGCTGCGCCAGACCCATCTGCGAGCCGGGCTAAGCGGGCTCGACGGGATCACGATGGACAGCCTGGTGGCGCTGCGAGGCCTGGTAGAGGGGTTCGAGCGGATGCTAGAAGAGCTGGAGAAGGCCGGAGCCATCGCGACCGCCTTGATCCCCCGGGCGTTCTGGGAGCGTTTCTGGCAAGGCACCCCAGTGGCCGACCTGACCCTGAGCCGCCGCCAGGGGCGCGTGCTCGGGCTGCGCTCTCTGCGCTCTCTGCGGGTGATGACCGCCCTGGACCGGCACGCCTTTCGCTACGCCGGGATCATCATGCTGGGCGCCGCCGTGGGGAAACTGCCGGTCTTCCATCACGGCTACTGGGTCCCGCTGCACATCGCCATCGTGCTGAAACCCGACTACGGCAGCACCGCC
The DNA here is from genome assembly GCA_023447635.1 of Vulcanimicrobiota bacterium. Taxonomy (GTDB): domain Bacteria; phylum Vulcanimicrobiota; class Xenobia; order Xenobiales; family JADMJV01; genus JAEXNA01. Next base: position 8,635 of record JAEXNA010000181.1, read on the forward strand.
GAACGCTCCCTCGAACGCACCTCGGGCACCGTCTGGGGCAGCTTGCTGGGGATGGGGCTGGTCTGGCTGTGGCCCGGGCACGGCCTGCTCTGGGCGGCCATGCTGGTGCTGCTGACAGCGGCCATCACCGTCCGCCCCGTGCGCTACGCCTGGTTCGTCGCCCTGATCACCCCCGCCGTCATCTTGCTCATCGCTTTGACCACCCACGGCGACTGGGCTGTCGGGCTGGACCGCATCCTCTCGAGCGTAGCCGGAGTAGCCCTGGCCCTGATGGGAGTCGGCCTGATCTTCCCCCGCTGGGAGCGGGGCGGCATGGCGGAAATTCTGGCCCGGGCCCTGCACTCGCATCTGGCGCTGTTCGACCGGGTGGCTCGAGGCTATCTGGACCAGGACACCGCCCCGGCCGCCGGCCGAGCCGGTCGGCTGCGCTATCAGGCCACCGTCGACGTGGCCAACCTGCATGCCGCCGCCCGTCGCATGCTCAAAGAGCCGGCTCAGCTGCGCTGGCCGAACGAGCTGATTATGGATCTGGTGGCGCAGCTGCACCGGCTGGTCAATTCGATCGCCGCTCTGGCCTATTATCAAGGGCAGTACGGTTCGCGCTATGAAAACGACGAGTTCGCTCGCTTCAGCGGCGCCGTGCGCAGCACTCTCGAAGAGCTGGAAAGGGCCGTGCGAGAACGCAGGGCGCCCTCTCTCGAGCCCAATCTCGACGCCGCCCTGGAGCCGCTTCGCGACACGGTGCGTAAGCTGCAGCGGGAGCGCGCCGCAGAGTATCAGAGCCACCCCGAACGTGACACCGACCTGGCCCGTGCGGTTCAGGAGCAGACCCCGGTGCTGACCCAACTCGAGCGGATCGTGCTAGAGCTCGAAGAGATGCGGCAGTCGATCGCTCGCCTGCCTGGCGAAACGGACGCGCCTCGAGCCTGGGCCTGACGCCCCCCCTACCGGGCAGGTAGATAGCACCCGGTCTTCCCCCTGGAGGTACACAAAGTATACCAAGGGTGATATGGATTTTTTGCCTCACCCTCCAAGATCGTAGGGATGATAACCGACGACGGATACAGCACCTGGGAGCGAAGGTATAGAACGCTAATGGAGCAGCAGCTGGTGGGATTGGCCGAAGCCGACCACCAGGGAAAACTGACCTTCGCTAACGACCGCTACTGCCAGATCCTCGGCCTTTCCAAAGAAGCTCTCCTGGAGCAGGCCACCATCGAATCGTTGACCCACCCGGACGACTGGCCGGAGTATCAGCGGCGTCTGGACCAGCTGGCCCGGGACGGCGTGCCGTTCATCACCGACAAGCGCTACCTTCGCCCCGACCGCTCTACCGTCTGGGTGCGCAATGTGGTCAGTCAGCATCAATCCGAAGGCGGCCCGCCGGGATTTCTGGCCGTGGTCACCGACATCTCCGAGGCCAAAGCGTCCGAGCACCGCCTGGCCGAAGAGCTGCTCAACACCAAGCTTCTCCAGCGGATGAGCTTGCGACTTCTGGGCGAAGGCGATTCCAACGCTCTACTGCACGAGATGCTGCTGGCCGTGGTCGAGATCGCGGGAGCCGAAGGCGGCACCTTGCAGCTCTACGACGGGAAGGCCGAGCTGCACCTCAAGAGCAGTGTCGGCTTCACCGACGGGGACGCTACAATCTTTTCCCGGGTCCTGGCGACCTATGCTGAAGAGTTGGACCTCTCTTCCGAGAGCAGCCGCTGCACCTCGACCGCCGACGTCGAGGCTCACGGCAGCTATCGCGAGGAGGCTCGCGATGCCTTGCGAGGGCTGGGCGTTCGGGTGGTCTGCAGCACCCCCCTGATCAGCCGCGCCGGCCGGCTGCTGGGCGTCTTTTCCACCAAGTGGAGCCATCCGCACGTGACGCCTGCGGTCAAACTGCAGCTGATGGACAACCTTTCCCGCCAGGCTGCCGACCTGCTCGAGCGAGTCGAAGCTCAGCGCTCCTTGCAGGCCAGCGAAGAGCACCTGCGCCAGCTGAGCCTGACCCTGGAGAACCGCGTTCGAGAACGCACCGAGGCGCTGGAGGCGCAGACCGAGCAGCTGCGACAGCTTACCCACGAACTGGCGCTCAATGAACAGCGCGAGCGGCAGCGCCTGGCCAGCGTGCTTCACGACGGACTGCAGCAGCTGCTGGTGGCAGCGAGCCTGCACCTGCCTACCCCCGATGAAGAGGCCGACCCTTCCCTGAAGCGGGCCCGGGAGCTTCTCACCGAGGGGATCGAAGCCTGTCGCAGTCTCTCCTGGGAGCTCAGTCCGCCCTGGCTGGCCGACTCGACCCTGGCCAAGGCGCTCTCCTGGCTGGGCCGCTGGTTTGCCGACCATCATCATCACGACGTCAGCGTGACGGTGGCCCCGGGCTTCCCCGAACTCAGGGAAGAGGTCAAGATGGTGCTCTATTCGGCGGTGCGAGAGCTGCTGCTGAATTCGGTCAAACATTCGGGAGTCCGTCAGGTCCAGGTGTCCCTGCGCTGCCCCAAGGGGCGCGCGGTCGAGATCGAAGTCTCCGACCAGGGGCAAGGGTTCCACCCCGAGGCCGTGTTCGACAGCGGCGAGATCCGCTGCAACGTAGGGCTGCCGTCGGTGCGGGAGCGGATGGCCGCCCTCAGCGGCCGCCTTTCGGTGCGCTCGGCTCCCGGAGGCGGCGCCACCTTCCTGCTCTCCGTGCCTGTCCAGTCGGGATAGCCTGTCGCCGTCAACCCGGGCGGGTGACAAGCATCACAGTTGGGCTAGGCGGGTTGTGCTATCCTATAAGTACCCCATCAAGGAGAGCGCGACCTATGCCCGGCCCCAACGCCCGACGTCACCCTCGCTATCAGGCAGAGCTGTACTTACGCTCCAGCCAACTGCCGCTGCTCGACGCCCGCGTGCTCGACCTCTCCGAGAACGGAGCGCGGCTTCGCCTGAAGGCTGCCCCGTCGGGCTCGCTGGAAGGCTCGGTGATCCGCTTCGGCGCCTCCTTGCCCGGCCAGCAGTTCCATTTCTTTGAAGGTCAGGCCCGGGTAGCCTGGACGGTGGAGCAGGAGCAGGGGTGGGAGGCCGGTTTGGAGTGGCAGTCGCTACCCGCCCAGGAACGCGCCATGCTCGAGAGTGTGCTGGAGCTGCTGGAGGAATAGGCCCACGGGACTTCCCACAAAAAGCATCACGCCCCGCCGGTAAAGGCAGGGCGCGATAACTACTCACTCTTGTACTATCCAGGAGGCCGGTGGCGTGTGCTCCACCGAACAGTCCTAGATTAACCGAGAGTTGTCAGAAAGTTTCGGGCAAATATCCAAAATTCGTCAATTCTTTTCGAAAGGTCAAAGAGTATCGCTATCCCCCTCGGCCCGGAGACGCCGGGGGAGCCGGAACGTTCGCCGCGAAGAGAGCCCCGAAGCCCTCTTAGAAAGTGAGACGACCAGCAATGTACAAACCCGAAGACTACCCCTCCATCTCCCCTTACCTTGTGGTCAGCGACGCACCTCAACTGATCCATTTCCTGGAAACCGTTTTCCACGGCCAGGTGACGCGCAGCTACCCACGCCCGGACGGCTCGCTGATGCACGCCGAGGTCAAGATCGACGACTCCATCATCATGCTCGGCGAAGCGACCACCGAGTTCCGCCCCAACCCCTCGATGATCCACGTCTATGTCCCCGACGTTGGCGCCACCTGGAAGAAGGCCATGGAGGCGGGCGCGAAAGCGCTCCAGGAGCCTGCGGTCAAAGACGACGACCAGGACCGACGCGGCGGATTCGAAGGCCCCTGCGGCAACTCGTGGTGGATCTCGACTCAAGAGGTCGAGGGTTAGACCCTGACGAGAGGTTGAACCCCTCGTCAGATTTCCGAGATGGCGTGGCGCTGCTCCAGCGCCGCCTGCTGCACTCGACTTAACTTATCCAGGAAACGCCTGTAAGTCTCCATCTCGCCGTGCGAACCGGCCTCGGCCTCGACGTACTCTAGCCCGGCCACCGTCCATCCGTCGGTCAGCGACGGCGCGCACCAGCGCACACCGGCCTGCAACTCGAGTCGGGTGTCGAAAGCGTCATCGAGGTCGACCGTCAGCGGAAACGTCTGACCCAACTGGAGCCCGCCCTGGGTCTCTAACCGCATCCCCTCGCGAGACAGGTCGATGCTCCACCCTTGCATGCCTCGCAGCGACTTGACGCGCAGCGCGCGCTGCGTTCGCGGCGAACGACGCTTCTCGGGCGGAGGGAACAGGTCGCTCAGGTACGGGAGCGCTTCGGAAGGCGACAGCCAGACGCAGCGCGCGTGGTCCACCTCGACCTCGATCACCCGGATTCGAGCCTTCATCTTGACTCCCGCCACGTCGGCGCGCACAGGGGTTACCCCCAACTCCAGAGGGTGCTGACTGCGGATCAACACCTCGGGAGGTTCGTAACCGATCACCTCGACCTCGGGTCCAGCAGATATGTGAAAATATTCGAACATCGAGCCCCCGAAGATCTTTACCCTCTCCTACCCGCCACCCTTCCCCACCAGGACGTTAGTTCAAGGCGAAAACGTAGGAAAATCCTCCCAAACTCTCCTCAATCCGCGATCACCCGGCCCAGGTCTTGGCGAACCTCGCCCAATAAGGCCATAACGCGGTCGGCCCAGCGGTCCAGCCGGCCATCGTGAAAGGGCAAAGAGGACAGCATCTCGGCCGCGCTGCCCAGGGCGTAGAGCATCCCCAGTCCTGGAGAGGCCGAACTCGGCAGCAGCGAGTCGCTGAAGGTTGAAGCTTCGGCTCCCTCCAGACTCTCGGCCTCCGGCTCCAAAACAGCCGAGTCTTTCGCCGAGGGCGCTTCCTCCGACCCCGACTCCGGAGCCGCGAGCAAGGTCGCACGAGCCTTCTCCCCTTGCAGTAGAAGGTCCAACTCCCGGTTGATGGCGCCCAAAGCCGCGCGGGCGTCATCCGTGACCCCCCAGCCTCTCGGCATATCGACCTTCAAACCGCTCAGGTCCGTACGCAGATGGTCCGAGGGCAAGATCAGCTGCAGCGAAGCGTCCGGGTGACCCTGGCCCTGGATGCGGTATCGAGCCACCACCACGCCCTGCCTGGTCCACCACACGTAGTGCGACGAGGTCGCCTCGGCCGTCTCCCGGTCCAGCGGCGTCAGCAGCGAACTTAGCCGGCGATAGGTCAGACTCTCGACCCTCCAGTCGGGCCCGCTTATCAGAAACCAGGCCTGGCCCGGACGCTCTGGCGAGGTCGAAACCCGCAGGTGGTTGCGAGGTAAACGACCCGAGACGACCTGGACCGCCTCGACCCCTTGCAAAGTGCGGTCTCCCTCAGGGAAACGGCCCAGCAGCAGCGGTCGAAGGCGGTGGGTCTGGAAATAGTCGCCCCGGGGGAACACCACTCCCAAAGGGCGCCCATCCAGGTCGATCGGAACCGCCGAAGCAAAGCAGCGCTCTTCCATTTTGCGCCGGATCTCGACGTCGCGCCGCTGCTGGCGAGAGAACGTGGGCAGATAGCGTCCGGTCAGCGACTCCGAGCCCTGAAAGTGGCTCACCGTCAGACGTACGCCTTCGCTGCGCAGGTTGGTCCAGGCCTCGCGCGTTGCCGGAGCCAGACCGCTGACGTCGTCTCCAGCGAAGATCGGCTTACACATCTCGCCGTGCTGACGGACGGCCAGCACAAACGACAGTCGCGCCTGCTCCACCAACGAGCGCAGCGCCATGGCGATGGCGTGCACCGGGTTCCCCTGATCCAGCACGGGGCTCTCCAGCGCCGTGATAATGGCGCTCTCGGAGGGGAACTGCTCGCCGGGTGAGGGCCGGAAGTAGAACGAGGTCGCGATACGGGTCTGCCGGATGACCAGCTTAGGCACCCGCCAAAGGTTGGCGGCTTGCACGATCTTTAGCACCCAGTCGTACGGTTCGGGTAGAGCGAAGTGAGCTAGCTTCTTGAGCGCCTTCTCTCGAGCGACCGTAAACGAGCCGTGAGAATCTACCTTGCCTTCGCTCGCCTGCTCAGCCAAAAAGGCCTTCAGATCCAGTCCTTCACCCATCCGTCACCCCTCCAACTGTCGTCCCACAGCAGACTTTGGCCCGACAGAGCCAACCGCCTGCCCAAAACTGACCAAAGACTATCCGATCAGATACTCCAGGAGCACCCCAGGGGTGTCGATAATAGGGAAATCTTCCTCTAGGAGCGACCTATGTATCTGTTGCGAAGCGAGCAGCTCGGCTGGCCCACTCTGTATGTGGAGGGCTCGATCATGGGGCCTCACTGGGCCCGCTTCGTGCGCGAACTCCGGGCCCTGGCCGCCGATGGCAGCAACCGGATCGGACTGGACCTCAGCCGCACCTTCCGGATGGGAGTGGAAGAGGCGCGCTTCCTGCTCGACTTCCGCAACCGCCTGCGTCGGGACGGCCGAGAGTTGACCATCGTTGCTCTTTTGCCCGCCTCGATCGCCGCGCTGTCAGAAGCCTGCCTCGACGAAGCCCACTGAGCCTTCGATCCACCCGCCGGCCGGGGCCTTCAGGTCACCTCTGGCCGGCCGGGTCCCCCTGGGCCCACACCTGATAGAGCTCTTCATACAGCGCGCTCGCGGCGGGATCTGGCTCGATCACTCGCGACAGCGGTAGCCCCCGTGACAGCTCTAAAGCGTCCGGCCGGGTCAGCAGCGCCGCGCCCAGCGCGGTGGCCTGGTCGATCGCACCCAGACCGACCGGCCGCCCGCTGACGTCGGCCAGCAACTGGCTCCAACCGTCCGAGGAAAACATCCCCCCGGTACAACGTAGCGGCTCCTCGCCCGGGCCCAGCATGTCCAGAAGCCGACGCAGGCAGAACGCGACCCCTTCGAGCGTTGCTCGGGCCAGGGTGCCGAAGTCGTCGTACGAACCGACGACCAAAGACTCGACCCCCGTGCGCCAGAAAGGGGCCCTCTCGCCCTGAAAATAGGGGTAGACGCGCAGCCCTCCCGCGCCGGCAGCGACGGCGTAGGCGCATCGTGAGATCTCCGTCGGATCCAGGCCCCCGCTTTTTTCGCCCAGCCATTCCATCACCGAACCGCCGTTCGAGATCGCGCCCCCCTCGACCCAGCCCAGGGTATCGAGAGCGTACAGGAACAGCCCGTCTCGCACCCGGTCCGGACGCGAACGGAACTGACGGACCGCCCCAGAGGTGCCCACCGACACCGCAGTACGCCCCTCCACCACGGCTCCCAGCCCCAAATTTCCTAAAGGCCCGTCGGCTCCCCCCAGAAACAGCTCCAGGCCACGCCAGGAAGCTCGGTGACCGGCCCTGACCTCCGGCAACAGCGAAGCCTCGATCTCCAGCCGTTCCAAAAGCTCCCAGTCCCACTCCGCCTCACCGACCGCCCGCAGACCTGTCCCGGAGGCGCTCGAGGGGTCCAGCGGAGCGACCTCTCCCACCACCCTTTCCCACAGGTACGACTTCAGGTCGGTGACCCGGGCCACCCGTGGCCACCAGTCCTGACGCCGAGCCCAGCGCAGCTTGGCCGGCCAGGCCATGGGGTGGAGGGGGGTCCCCGTGCGAATCGCGGCCTCGGGATCACGACTCACCAGCCAGCGCGCGTCCTCGGCCGAACGCTGGTCCGCCCAGGAGATAGCATCTCCCAGCGGCCTCCCCCGACCGTCGAGGTAAACCAGGGCGTGCATAGCCGAGGCAAAGCCCACCGAGGCCCCCCGGGGAGCCACCGTCAGAACCTGTCGAAGCGCGGCTTCCAGGCAGGCCAGGTCGTGCTCGACCCAGCCTTCCCGTGGGTGAATCAAAGCGCAGTCGACGGCCTCTTCCCGACCCGTCGACATCGCTGTCAGGTCGAAACACGACCCCTTGACGGCGCTAGAGCCCAGGTCGATCCCGACGACCACCTCGGAGCTCAACGGATCATGTAGACCTTGCGCACGGTTTCGTGCACGGTGCACACGCCTTTCCAGTCTTTGGGGAAAAACGACGCGGTGTCGGGCTCGATCTCGATAACTTCGCCGTTCTCGTGCACATAGGTGCAGCGCCCGTCCAGGAAGTGGCAGAACTCATCCGAGGTCACGTGGCAGAACCACTTGCCGGGGGTGCAGATCCAGATGCCGCTTTCGGCCCGGTTATCGGGCTGGCGGGTCAGCAGAACGCCGCTGGTGCGCGACGACCCTTCCAGCATGGTGGGGATCTCGCCCCAGTCCTTTTCGGCCGGGATGTGATGGCTGTCGCGCAGCACCGGGGTGCTGTCGGCCGGACCGCCGGGGCACAGCATATAGCTCACGAAGATCGTCTCGTGAACCACGCAGTCGCCTTCCCAGCCCGCTTTGAAGTGCACGACGGTGCCCGGTTCGACTTCGATCACCTCGCCCTTGGACGAGGTGTAGGTGGCGCGACCGCCGGTGAAGTGACAGACCTCGTCGTGGGGGATGGAGAGCGGCCAGTTGCCGGGCGTACAGCGCCACAGACCGACCTCGACCGGCGCCTCGGTGTCCTTATGGAGCAGGCGGCCGGAGCTTTTCGAGGTGCCGGCGCGGCAGCCGGGCTGATCGCCCCAGTCGACCAACCCTTCATTGAGGGTCGAGGCCTGGCGCACGTAAGGCGCGGTGGATTCTAGGGTGAACATAGGGAAGCGCTCCTAAAGTTTGGTTTCGCAGGGCGAGTTTGGCAAACGAGCATCGCCCTCCTTCGCTCTGGCCGGGGAGCGCTTACCAGTCGCCGCTGAAGAAGTACAGCACCGCCGCTACGCCGTGCACGTCGCCGCTTCGCATCCCCTCGGCCGAGCCCCAGAGCGAGCCGTCTTTGCGGATCGTCCCGCTCGACTCGATGCGGCCGCTCAGCGACCCGTTTACCCGCAGCGTTCCGTCGTCCTCGACCTTGCCGTACAGGCTACCGCCTTTGCGGATCGCTCCGTCGGATTCCACCCGGCCGACCAGCGAGCCGGATTCCCGCACGTAGCCTTCCCGTTCGAACTTGCCCACCAGCGAGCCGTTGATGCGAATCGTGCCGTCGTCTTCTAAGGTGGCCCAGAGCGAGCCGCCGCGACGGATGGTAACGTCGGCCAGAGCGGGCAGCCCCAGCAGCAAGATCAGCAGCAGTGGGAGCAGAGATTTTTGCATAGCTTTGCCTTCGAGACCGGGCAAAGCCGCCCTACCTCCTGGCCCCTGCAGCGCGGCTGTCCCTCCTCCACCCCGCTTCCCCCTCCACTCCTCGAAGAGGAGATCTCAGCGGACAATTTGACGACTCCCGAAATTTCCTCAAGGTACAATGCGGGCGAGTGAGAAGAGGTCACGCATGGATCCCATTTCAACGAACACCCTCGTCGGTCGTCCCGGGCTGGTCCGCTCGTGAGCGCCGCCAAGCCCAGCCAGCGCCTGGTGGCGTTCGACCTCGAGGCGACCGGGCTCGAGCCCGAGAACGACCGCATCGTCGAGTTCTGCTTCCTGGAACTCGACGCGGATTTCCAGCCGACCGACCGCTTCCACAGCCTGCTCCAGCCAGGCATCCCGATCCCTCCAGAAGTGACTGCCGTGCACGGCCTCAAGGACGAAGACCTGGTCGGCCAGCCGTCCTTTTCTCAGTTTTCCACCCGCATCCAGGAGATCGTCGACAGCTCCGTGCTGGTCGCTCACAACTGCCGTTTCGACCTGGCGCTGCTGCACTACGAACTGGCCCGGGCGGGGCAAAAAGGCGTCTCGCCCAACCACCCCGTGATCGACACCCACGCTATCGAAAACATGGTCAACGGCCACAACCTGGCCGCCCTGTACCAGCGCTACTGCGGTAAACCGATGGAGGGGATCCATCGGGCCGAAGCCGACGCGCTGGCCACCGTCGCCGTGCTGCGCGGTCAGACTTCGACCCATTCTGCCGTCCTGGGCAACGGATTTGGCGACCTGCTGTTAGAGAAGGTGCGTCTGCGCAACGGATCCGACGGACGCAGCTACCTCGACCACGGCCGCCGCTTCGTGCGCGAACGCGACGGGGTGATCCGGCTGAACTTCGGCAAACTGCGCGGACAGCCGGTGTCCGAACATCGCGACTACCTGCGCTGGATGCTGAAAGCCGACTTTGCCGACGACACCAAACGAGCCATCAAGGACATGCTCAAACAGCTGAAGTGACCCCTCGAAAGCCTCTCTCGCCTTGACCGCTATCCGCCCCGGAGAGCCCCTGCTTCTGACGCCCAACGAGCGCCAGGTCATGTCCCATTGGGAAGCCCACGACCGGGCCATGATGGAGGCCGGGGAGACGGTGTGGGAGACGCTGGCCGCCTGCTCCTGGACCACCTTCCTGCGCACGCTGTGGGAGGAGCGCCTGCTGCAGCATCGCGGACCGCGTCGCCTACCCTCGCTGATGAACCCGTGGCAAGAACGGTTTCTCTGGATCAAAACCCTGGAAGAGTCGCCCCAGGGCGAAGTGCTGCTGAATATGCCGGCGGCCGGACGCCTGGCCGCCGAAGCCTGGGAGATCGTCTGTTCCTTCGAACTCGAGCACGACCTGTGGAACCCGCCCGTCCCGCACGAGGAAGAAACCTTGGCCTTCATGGGCTGGGCCGAAGGGTTTGTCTCCGCCTGCGAACGCGAACGCTGGCTAGACTCGTCCCGTCTGGAGGCCACTCTGGCCAAAGCGCTGGAAGGCGGAGAGATCCCCCCAGAAACCCTCCCCTCCTCCCTGAAACTGGTGGGCTTCGCGACCCTCACCCCTTCCCAGAAGCGCCTGCTCGAGAGCTACCGCCGACTCGGACTGGGAGTCCAGGTCGAAGAAACCGCGCAAAACGCCCCGGCGAAGGACGACCAGTGGTGCCGTACCGTGGCCAAGGACGCCGAAGGCGAACTGCGGGCTGCCGCGATGTGGATCCGGCGCCTCCTGGAACAGGCTCCCAGAGGCCAGATGCCGCGACTGGCTCTGGTGGTGCCGGACCTCACGGCGACTCGAGCCAACGTGACCCGCGTCCTGGACGAGGTGCTGCAGCCCGGTTTCCTACTGCCTCATAAAGAGGGCGTCGAGAGCCTCTACAACCTGTCGCTAGGGCTGCCGCTATCGTCATGGCCCGTGGTGGCCGACGCCCTGTCCCTGCTGGAACTCGACGGGAGCTGGCAGCCGCTGCCCAACCTGGGCGTGCTGTTCCACAGCCCGTTCCTGGGCGGGGCCGAGGGGGAGAGGGACGCGCGCGCCCTGTTAGAGGCCCGATTCTTGCGCGACGGCGCTTTCAAGGTCAGCCTCTCCCGGGTGGTCTATCGGGCTCAACGGGTCGACCTGGAAGGCAACGCCTACTCCACCACCTGCCCCCTTTTGGCCGAACGGTTAGAGAGCGTGGTCGCGCGGATGAACGTGACCGAGAAACGACTCGCCCCGTCGAAGTGGGCCGAAGAGTTCAAGGCGCTGCTGGACCTTTACGGCTGGCCCGGCGAGCGTGCCTTAGACAGCGCCGAGTATCAGACCATGGCACGCTGGATCGACCTGCTGGCGCAGTTGGGCTCGCTGGACAAAGTGCATCCTCAGATGCGCCGTGCGGAAGCGGTCTTGACCCTGCGCCGGATGGCCGAAGAGACGGTCTATCAGCCCAAAGTGGCCCGCGGCCCGGTCGAGGTCCTGGGCTACCTCGAGGCCGCCGGACTACCGTTCGATCACCTTTGGATGGTGGGGATGCATGACGCGGCCTGGCCCCAGGCGTCGCGTCCCAACCCCTACCTGCCGACCGCCCTGCAGCGGCAGCATTCGGTGCCTCACAGTTCGGCCGATCGCGAGCTAGAGTTTGCTCAGCGGCTGACCGACCAGCTGCTGCGCGGGGCGCCTCACGGGGTGGTCAGCTGCGCCGCCCAGGAGGGCGACCAGTCGTTGCGTCCGTCGCTGCTGGTGGCCCACCTGCCCGAGAGAGCTCTCGAGGCTCTGCCGCTCTCCCCCGTCGACACCTTGCCTGCAGTTCTTTATGAATCCCGTATGATCGAGCGGGTTCTGGACCCCGGGCCTCCCGTGGTGGCCGAGGGGGCCAAGTCGATGGGAGGCACCAGCATCTTCAAGCTGCAAGCGGCGTGTCCGTTCCGAGCCTTTGCCTCGCTGCGGCTGCACGCGCGCCCGCTCTACGGGGTGGAAGCAGGGCTAGACGCCGCTCAGCGCGGCAACCTGCTGCACCACGTTCTGGAGGGGTTCTGGAAACGCGCCCGCACCTCGCGAGCGCTGCACGACTGGCCCGAGGACCTGCGGGACGAGGCGCTGCAGGAGGCGGTCGAGGAAGCCCTGCTCAAGGGTAAGAAAGAGCGTCCCGACGTGCTGACCGGGACCTATCTCGAACTCGAACGCCAGCGCCTGAACAGCCTGGCCGGCGACTGGCTGGAGCTGGAATCCCAGCGAGGCTACTTTATGGTGCGCGACACCGAGAAGCCGGTTGAACTGCAGTTCGGCGACATCCGTCTGCGTACCATCGTCGACCGCATCGACATCATGAGCGACGGCAGCGTGGCCGTGATCGACTACAAAACGGGCATGGTGAACTTCCGTGACTGGCTGGGCGAACGGCCGGCCGATCCTCAGCTGCCGCTCTACTGCGTGGCCTCTTTAGAGCCGGTAGCGCTGCTGACTTTTGCCCGTCTGCGCGCTGGCGAGATGGCGTTCAGCGGTATCAGCGAGAAGTCCGACGTGCTGCCCGGGGTACACGCTTCCGAGGTGGCGGGCGACCTGGGGATGACCTGGGAAGAGCGTCAGGCGGGCTGGCGCGGGGTGCTCGAAGATCTGGCGGGCCAGTTCCACCGGGGAGAGTTTCGCGTCGACCCGCTGCAGCGGCAGAAGACCTGTCGCAGCTGCCGTCTCGAAACGCTCTGCCGGATCGACGAGATCGAGGCCCAGCGATGAGCGGGACAGTGCTGGGCGGAGAGCCCCTGACAGCGCCTCCTCAGCAGCAAGACGACCGCTGGGCGCGCGCTCAGGCGCTGGACCCCACGCGCTCCTTTATCGTGCAGGCGCCGGCCGGTTCGGGCAAAACCGGCCTGCTGACCCAGCGCTACCTCAAACTGCTGTCCGGGGTCTCGGCCCCGGAAGAGATCCTGGCCCTGACCTTTACCAAGAAGGCGGCCGGAGAGATGCGCGAGCGCATCCTGGAAGCGCTGCATCACGCCCGGATGGATCCCCGGCCTGCGGCCGAACACGCCGCGCTCAGTTGGGACCTGGCCAGCGCGGTGTTGGTGCGCGACGCTCGCTTCGGCTGGCGTATCGAAGAAAATCCGCAGCGCCTTCAGGTCGTAACCATCGATTCGCTGTGTAGTCGGCTGGGCCACGCCTTGCCTATCCTTTCCCAGTTCGGCGCCTCGCCCCAGCCGGTCGAAGACGCCTCAGCGTTCTATCAAGAGGCCGCCCGACGCACCCTGGCCCACCTCGACGACCCCGAATCGCCCTGCCGGAACGCGGTGGCCCACCTGCTCCTGCATCTCGACAACGATCTGCGTCGGGTCGCGCAGCAGATCGCCACGCTGTTGGCGCAGCGCGATCGCTGGATGCGACCGCTGGTCGAACTGCGCTCGAGCGACAACTTCCGGGACCTGGACGGGCGGGGCCGGGCGGCCCTGGAAGCCGCCCTCGAACGCGTGGTGAGGGAAGAGCTTCGCGAGCTGAGCGAGGCGTTTCCCCAGGAGGCGCTGTACCAACTCTGCGGACTGATGGCTCAGGCTTCCGAGCGGTTCCTGACCGGGGGGCCGCATCCGCTGGACGCCTGGAGGGCGTGGAGTGGAGACGGCCTGCCCGGGGTCGATCCCGAAGACGCCCGGCTCTGGCAGTCGCTCTCGGCCATCCTGCTGACGGCAGCCGGGACGTGGCGAAAGTCCGTTGGGGCCAAGCACGGCTTTCCGCCGGAAAAAGACGGCAAAAGCCCGATCGAGAAAGCGTTGCTCAAAGCGGCCAAAGCGCAGATGAAAGCGGTCCTGGCCGAGGTTTCCGACGACGAAGGGCTGCGCCGACGCCTGCTGGACATCCGCAATCTACCTCCCCTCCGTTACACCGATCAGCAGTGGGTCACCCTGCGGGCGCTCCTTCAGGTCTCGGTCGTGGCCGCCGCCGAACTGATGCTGGTGTTCAAAAGCTGGGCCAAGGCCGACTTTGTCGAGGTGGCGCAGCGGGCCGAACGCGCGTTGGGCAGCGACGAAGAGCCGACCGAGGTTGCCATGGCTCTGGACGCGCGCCTGCAGCACATCCTGGTCGACGAGTTCCAGGACACCTCGATCGGACAGCTACGACTTCTCGAGCGATTAACCGCCGAGTGGACCGAGCACGAGAAGCGGACGGTGTTCCTGGTGGGCGACCCGATGCAGTCGATCTACCGCTTCCGCGACGCCGAAGTAGGTCTGTTCCTGCGTATCCGCCAGGAGGGGCTGCCGAACCTGACCCTGCACAGCCTGCGCCTGCGTTCGAACTTTCGCTCGCAGGCGGGCCTGGTCGACTGGTTCAACGAGGTGTTCGCGCAGGTCTTTCCTTCCGGGGAAAGTTCGACGACCGGCTCGGTCCCCTACTCTTCCGCCGACGCCGCGCGGCCCGCTGGCGACGACGAGCCGGTCATGCTCCACCCGATCCTGGTCAAAGCGCTGGGCGACGCAGCCGGCAAGCAAGACGAGGCGAATCGGGTGGTCGAGATCCTGCGCCAGATTCGCGCGCAAGACCCCGAGCGCAAAGTGGCCATCCTGACCCGCAGTCGTGGCCATCTCGAAACCATCTTGCCCACCTTGCGCAAGGAGGGGTTCCGCTACCAGGGGGTCGACCTCGAACCGCTGGCCTCGCGTCCCGTGGTGCGCGATCTGCTGGCGCTGACCCGGGCGCTGGTCCACCCGGCCGACCGAGTGGCCTGGCTGTCCGTGCTGCGCGCGCCGTGGGCGGGGCTGACTTCGGATGACCTTCATACGGTGGGCGACGACAACGGCGAGGGCACCATCTTTGCCCGCTTAGAGGCGCTAGAGACGCTGCAGCCGCTGACCGAAAGCGGGCGGCTGCGCCTGGGCCAACTGCATCGCGTGCTGGGCCAGGCGATCGGCTCGCGTCGGCGCCAGCCCTTGCGCCGCTGGGTCGAAGGGGTGTGGCTAGAGTTGGGCGGCCCGGCCACCCTGGAATCGCGCTCGGACTTGGAAGACGCGCAGGCCTATCTCGCTCTCCTCGACCGTTTGGGTGAAGAGCACAGTCGACCCGACCTGCACCTTTTAGAGCAGAGGATCGCCAAACTGTACGCCCAGCCCGACGTGCAGGCGGACGGCACGCTTCAGGTGATGACCATCCACAAATCCAAAGGGCTGCAGTTCGACACGGTCATTTTGCCGGGCTTGTCCCAGGGGCCCCGCAAGAACGACGAGCCGCTCTTATCCTGGCTAGAACGGGCCACGCCCGACGGCGGCTCGGACTTGCTCCTGGCGCCGATCACGGAGAAGGGTCAGAAAGAGCGCGACCCCGTCTACAAGTACGTCTCGTCGCTGGACAACAAGAAGGGCGAGAACGAACTGGCGCGCCTGCTCTATGTGGCGGCGACCCGGGCCGAGCGGCAGTTGCATCTGGTCTGCCGCGTGGTCGAGAACAAGAAGCCCAAAGAGGACGAAGGTGCCCTGGTAGCGCCGCCCTCGGGCAGCTTCGCGGGCATGCTCTGGCCGGCCCTGGGCGAGGAGATCGAAGACGAGGTCGGCTCGGCGTTGAAGCCAAAACGAGAGGCCAGTCCGTTCGACCTGGATCACCCCTGGATCACTCCCGAGGATTCGCCCGTTACCCTGACCGCCGCCGTCGAAGAAGAGCCGCCGCCCCCCATGCAGGTCCGTCGCCTGCACGACGACTGGGTGCCGCCGCCCACGCCCGCCTCGGTCGACGTGTCGGCCATCCCCCGCGTGATCGACCTGGATCTCGACGACCGACCGGTCTTTGAATGGGCAGGCGAGAACGCCAAGCGGGTCGGTAGCGTGGTGCACCGCGTGCTGCAGCAGGTGGGTCGCGAGGGGCTGCGCGCCTGGCCGGCCGAGCGACTCGACGATATGCGTCCCTATTTAGAGAACGCTCTGCACGCGGCGGGCGTTCCCGACGAAGCTTTGCCCGGGGCCATCGGTCGCGCTCAGGCGGCACTTTCAGGAGCGCTGGCGTCGCCGCGCGGGCGCTGGATCTTCGAGCAGGATGGGCCCGAGGCGCGCAGCGAGTACGCTGTCACCGGGGTCAGCCGAGGCCGCCTGGTGCGCGCCGTCGTCGACCGCACCTTCGTCGACGATATGGGGTGTCGCTGGGTGGTCGACTATAAGACCGGCGTGCACGAAGGCGGCGACGTCGAGACGTTCTTAGACGCCGAGATGGAGCGCTACAAGCCCCAGCTGGAAAGATACGCCGCGCTGCTCAAGCGAATGGACGGACGACCGGTCAAAAAGGGCCTCTACTTCCCCCTGCTCGGCGCCTGGCGCGAATGGGAATAGCCCGCCCGCCAAGCCCTCGATTCACCGATGATCGCAAACTTCCGCGCATCGGCGAATCCAAAGCTCGCTCGATTCACCGATGACCGCAAACTTCCGCGCATCGGCGAATCCAAAGCTCTCGATTCACCGATGATCGCAAACTTCCGCGCATCAGCGAATCGAAAGCTCTCGATTCACCGATGACCGCAAACTTCCGCGCATCGGCGAATCCAAAGCTCGCCCGATTCACCAATGATCGCAAACTTCCGCGCATCGGTGAATCGAGAAATAGCGCGACGAGAGCGTAACGACGAGGTGCGAGAAAGCCTAGCGGCGGCGGCGGAAGTCGCTCGATCGCAGTTCGTAGACCAGCGCGTTGTTACCCTGGCGAGTCGCCCGGGCTTCGCACATCGCCAGCGTCTGCTGGACCTGGCGGATCTGCAGTTGGCGCCCCAGGTAGTGCTGGATCAGGTAAGGCACGACCGGCAGAATCAGCCCGAAGAGCATCATCGGATAACCGGACTTCTCGGCAGCCCAGCCCGAGTTGACGACGATCCAGCCAGCCACCATCGCGAATAGCCCAACCGCCAACCACTTATGCTCATCTCGCGATAGGCGCAGCAACAAATCCTGGAAGGTCCGCTTCTCGACCGCCGGCGCCGCCGCGACCGTTCGCAGAGGCGCAGTCCGGGCGGCGCGAGGCGTCACGGGCGCCCGAGCGGCTGCGGGCGTCTCGGAGGCCGTGGCGTCCGGAGCAACAACCACACGAGGCGCTGCCTTGCGCCCGACGGCTTGGGAAGAGTCTACAACCTCAGCCGAATTGGCCACTCGGGTCTCGGCAAAAGTTGCCTCGGAGGTCTCCCCTGCCGCTGAAGTCTCGCTCGTGGCGCTCTCTGCCGCCGATGTCGACGACTCACTTGCCTTCGGTTTGACCGTGGCAGCAGGCTTCTTTACGACACCCGGTTCCACCGCCGCCCGAGTAGGCGCGGGCAGCGCGATAGGCTCGGGAAAATCTTCAAGGGCAGCGTCGGCGGGCCCAACCAGCAGGGCCTCGACCTCAACCTCTTCGGCGAGGGAGGAAGCTGCGCCAAGCAACGGTCGAGGCGGTTCGCTCTCAAGCAGCGCGTCCTCCACCAACGGCATCGCGACGGCCGCGGCTTCGATGAGGACCTCGACACCGACCACCTCGACGGAGGTAACGACTTCCAGCGCAACGGGGTGCGCTACGGATGGCTCCTCGACCAGGACCGAAGAGTTCGTGTTCTTCGCCTTGGCCGACGCCTTGGCTGCGCGCGACTGCTTCGCCCGCTGCTTCCTTGCACTTTTGGCTCCACGCTTCGGACGGGGACTTCCAGAGGCCTGAATATTCATGCACCTTCCGTTGCTACTTAGGGATAGTTACATCCTACCCCATGTGGTCCGCCACACAGTGTGACATAGATCACAAAACGAGCCCCGCCGCGAGAAGTTTCTCCCCGTTCCTCCTTTTGTTCCCTTTCCTTCTAGCCACCACACCCCAACTCTCTCCCCTATCCTAGACGCACTTCCCCCGCCCTGGCACCCCCAAAGCGAGCTGCCGCTTTATTCATCTTTCATGCAGCGAGCCCGGGACGCTCGGTACGATATCGCGAAACCGTCCGAGAGCCCGGGCTGAGGGTGCTAGTTCAAAGACGGCGGAATCATGATCGTTAGCTGCAAAAGCAGTCTCTCGAGCTTCTCCATATCCCAGCAGCAAAAGGCGGCTTCGCTGATCTCCTCTGCAGCCTCGTCGTCGCGGACGGCGGCCAGGGTGACGATGGCATCCTGCATTCCCTGAATCTGCCCCATCTCGTGCCCCTGGTGGTAGTAGACGTTGCGATGAAACACCTCGGAATCAGGACAGAGGTGCAGGTCGCTGAGCAGCGCCTCGAGGGCATCGGGATCCTTGAGTATCTGGATACTGTTGCGAAGCTCCAGCCCGAGAGGGCCGTACTTCTCCTTAGCGGCGGTCAGAAGTTGCGATAACAGCTGTTGATGAAATGACATATTCATGACCCGGCTCCTTCGCCAACCCCTCCGACCCACCTTGACCAGATCGCCAGAGTTTCCAACATCTTTCGCCAGCGCCTGGATACCCCATGTCAGACACGACGTACGCCCACTCCAAGGGTGCGTACCGTCCCCCCGGGGAACGAAAACCCATCGAACACTCCCATCGCACCTACTCTCGGCCATCAAATCGACGGCCATGGCCAACTAAAATAGGGCCGGCCAGCAAATTGGCGGCCCTGGCCAGCTAAAATAGGGCCGGCCAGCAAATCGATGGCCATGGCCAGCTAACGGCGGGTGGAGTTGCCTGGCGGCAGCTTCGTAGAAAGCGTCTCGGACCAGTGGGCGCGCCTTCCCTGCCCCCAATTTATCCTTCGTGGGTCCGGCGTATTCCGGCTCTTTCATCACGACGGACAACATCAGAGCGGCGGGGAACCACTCTAACTCCTCATTGCGAGAAGTCATCGACACTCCAACGAAAGAAGACTCGCCCATTCTTGAAAGCGATACGACCGTCTCGGGGCCACGGCGGATAAGGCTTGGCCTCGGGATAGCGACTCTCGTGAGGCAGCCGTATCGAGAACCGAGCGGTTCTGTCGCCAGCGTCGTAGCCGTCGACTTGCGGAAAGGTAAGCGGGAAGGCTCCTGTCGTCTTGTGAAGATGCGTAAGGGTGGCGACGGTCGAGAGCCCTATCAAAACAGCGTGATGAAAATCAAAGCCGAAGTGCGTGCGGTTCGTGCCTTGCAGGTCACAGTAAGACGCCAGGCGAGTCCACTCCTTGAGAGGAGGTTCTCCCTCGAGTGCCCTCTGCCATACATGTCCGAGTCCGAGAATCTGCCGTCGCCGGAAGGCTCGACTTGCTCCCAGGACCGTTTCCAAGATATGGCCGGTGTGCCGTTGCTGCTCCCAGGTCCAGGCCATCTGGACCTCGAGAGCGCGAAGGTAGCCCTGCCCTCCAGCGCTACATTCCAAAAGGAAGCGGCTAAGCGCGTCCCAACCTCCTCTGGTCGCGAGAGCCTGCAGGGCCCAGGGCTCTGCGAGCAGTCTCAGAACGCGGCCCTGCAGTCCCTTGAAGGCAGGCAGAGCCAAGGGATTAGGAGTCCTGAGGCCAGACTTGGACCAGAGCAGAAGCGTCTCCAAGACTTGCGCAGCCTCGGTTCTTTCCCCGTTCATAGCCAGATAGCGCGTCAGGTGTGTCAACGAGAAGTAAAGACGGCGCACCCAGTAAACCCGAGAAGCGAACATCGTCGCGCCATCTCGAGGTCCGTTCAGGTCGAACTCCGGCAAGCTGAACACCGGGCGACGCAAAGCTGCCTCGATATCAATGTAGGCCTCCCAGAGCTCCTGAAAGCGAGTCACCGTTTCAGGATCTAGCCTCGCGAAATCCAGAGAATTTTGCTCCAAGTCTCCCACTAGCATCAGAAGCTCACCCAGCGTTCCGCCCTCCGGCTGCTGCAAGTCCTGTTCTAAAGCAGATTGGACCAAGGGGTCGAGAGCGCCGTTACTCTCCTGCTGGCTTGCCAGGCGAGTAAACTCCCTATAGCGCGCCGTGCCGTTCAGCAAAGCAGGTCGTAGCCAGGGCGGCCATCGCTCCTCAAGGCGACGTCGTAGCGGCCCAATGGACAGCGCCCCGGCGAAAATGGCCGCCGCAGCCAACGCTTTCTTCATCGTTCCACTATCAGGGATGAGCGCGGTTCAATCAAGCCTCACAGACTTTGGGGCAAGGTCCAACCAACGATACGCTCGCTCTACGTACGCCCTCCCCAGTACGGCGTGCTGTCCCCCCGGGGAACGAAAACTCATCGAACACTCCCATCGCACCAACGGGCCGGCCAGCAAATCGTCGGCCATGGCCTGCCAAAGTCGGGCCGCGCTCGAAGGTCAGGCGTCGGCGGGGGGAGTAGCCTGGCGGCAGGCTGCGAGGAACGGGGCGCGGACCAGGGGGCGTGCTTTTTCTACAGAGAGCTTGTCTTTCGTGGGGCCGGCGTATTCCGGCTCCTTCATCACGACGGACAGCATCAGAGCGGCGGGGAACCAATTTAGCCCCTTCAATGCATCAAGAGCGCCGTCGACGTGGCTACCGTGGCCCGGGCTTCGACGCCCGTTGACCCAGGAGGAAATCTTCATCTCGGAGACTTTCGATACCGCGCCGTAGCAGGCGGTGGTGAAGCTCAGCTCGTCCCCCTCGTGAGTATGTCCGAAGAATCGGTCGCTGCCCTCTCTCCAGCCTCGCCGCTCGACACGAGCCGCCTCGAAGCGCGCCAGATCTGCCAGCCCTCCGGGAGCATGAAAGGTCTCCTCGTTCAAGCGCAAACGCAGCCCCGGGAACAGGTGGGCGGCGTCGAATAACACGTGGCGAACCCGCCAGAGCGGAATATCCACCGGGTCGAAGATCTCTGAGTCGACCACCGCCTCCACCCGTGTCCCCCGCTCCCGCTCGACAGCGACCTCCTCGACCAGGCGCCCCCGCTCGTAGCGCAGCCTCCAGCCGCCTTCCTGATCGAAGCTCTCCATCGTGAACTCTTCGCACAGAGCGTTGACCGGAAATATACCCACGCCGGAATCGCCCAAATGAATATGAGGCGCGTGTCCGTCGGCGGTCGCGGTGAAGTGAGGAGCCTCGAGATGCTTTCTAGCCTTGGCCCTATCCAACCCGGCGCCGTCGTCGATCACCACGAAGCTCCCATCGTTCAGCGTCACCGAAAGCTCGGTGGCGTGACCTCGCAAGAACTGGTCCACCACGTTCGAAGCGATCTCCAGCAGCAAAGACGAGCGCCCCCACCCGTCAGTGCTTCCGATATACATCCCCGGCCGTCCCCGCACCGTCTCGACTGGGTCCGGCGAAGGCTCCGACGCCTCGTAATAGTAGTCCATCATGACAACCCCTCTCTAAGACAGCAACTCTCCGCTCTGGATCTTCCAGAGCGATGCGTAGACGCCGTCCTTCTCCACCAGGTCTTCGTGATGGCCGTCCTCTACTATCTTGCCTTCCGAAACGACCACGATGCGGTCGGCGTGGCGAATGGTCGACAAGCGGTGGGCCACGATCAGCACGGTGCGGCCCTTGCGAACCTCTTCCAAGGCCAGCGTGATAGCCCGCTCCGTCTCGTTGTCCACCGACGATGTCGCCTCGTCTAAAATAAGGATAGGCGGATTCTTCAGCAGCGCTCGAGCCAGAGCGATGCGCTGCCTCTGCCCGCCCGACAACCGAACGCCGCGCTCTCCGACCACCGTCTGCAACCCGTTGGGCAAGCGACCCAAAAACTCGTCAACAGCCGCCTGGCGGATCACCTTGTCCATCTCTTCCGGCGTTGCCGAAAACGAGCCGTAGCGGATATTCTCCTCGACCGTGCCGTCGAACAAGAACACGTCCTGCGACACCAGACCGATCTGCTCGCGCAGACTGCACAGAGTCAGCGACGGCAAATCGTGCCCATCCACAGTCACACGCCCGCTCTGAGGATCGTAGAAACGCAGCAGCAGCTTCACCAGCGTCGACTTCCCGCTGCCCGTCGTCCCCACCAGCCCCAGCGTCGTCCCCGCCTTCACCCGCAGGGAGAAGTCCGCCAGCACCGGCGACTTGTGCGCCGGGTAGTGGAACGTCACGTCCTCGAAAGCGATGTCTCCCACCGCCCTCTCCAACACCGTCCCGCCATCCACCAGCTGAGTCCTCAAATCCAGCAGTTCCAGGATGCGATGAATCGACGCCATCGAGCGACGATACAGGTCCAGCGTCGTCCCCAGAGTCGTCAAAGGCCAGAGCAACCGCTGAGTCATGAACACCAGAACGCTGTAGACTCCCACCTCTAACCCGCCTCGGATCGTCATCAACCCCGCATAAATCATAATCAGGATGAAGCCCACCACGATCGCCATACGAATGATCGGCACGAACGCCGACGACAGTGTGATAGCCTTCTCGTTGCGCTTGAGATACTCGTACGACTGAGCTTCTAACCGGCTCGATTCGTGGCTCTCGGTCACGAACGACTTGATAGTAGTGAGCCCACCGATATTGTTGGACAAAAGGTCGTTAATCTGACCAGCCTGGTCACGAACCGCCCTGTACCTGGGACCGAGCGCCGCCTGCACCTTGATCGACGCCATCCAGACGAAGGGAGCCGGCACGAACGCCATCCAGGCCAGCGACGGAATCGTCCAGATAAAGATCGAGCCAACCACCAGAATCGTGGTCGTCAACTGCAAGATCGAGTTGGCGCCGTCATTGAAGAACCGCTCCAGCTGGTTCACGTCGTCGTTGAGCACCGCCATCAGTTTACCCGACGACAGTTCATCCAGCGACGCGTGGTCCAGCGTCTGCACATGCGAATAGGCCCGGGTCCGCACGTCGTGCTGCATCTCCTGAGCTAGATTCTTCCACGTCACCGCGTAGAGATACTCGAACACCGACTCGGCGCCCCAGATTAGAAGAGTCAGCAAGCCCAGCATCCACAGCTGCTGCTCCGGAGAGGTCAGCCCCCACTGAAACAGCCAGGAGCCGGAAGGGCGAACGACCACGTCGACCGCCATCCCGATCAGCAGAGGCGGAGCCAGGTCGAAAATCTTGTTGAGGACGGAGTAGACGGTGCCCAGCACCACCCGGCCGCGGAACGGACCGATCTGGCCCCACAGGCGGCGGAGTTCGGGGAAAAGCCCCGGCGAAACTTCAGACATACCAGGCGTTGCGACCCCTCGACCTCAACCCCTCCCCGCCGAGACCCGGGACCGCGTAGCGCCTTACCCGTTCGGCTCCTTGAGCTTGCCGCTGCTGGCAAGTTCGGGAACCGTGCAGCGGGCCCGGTCGAAGCAGCAAGGGCGACGCTTCCCCTGGCCCAGCATCGACATCGCCTTGACCAGCCGGCCGTGCTTCGTCTGCACATTATTGGTGGAGCGGTACCAGCGCAGCCAATCCCACCGAGCCTTCGACGTCGTGTCCCTCCAGGTCTCGAAAGCGCCAGAATCCTCGCGCAAAGCGTCCTCGAACTCGGGCGGGAAGCTCGGCTCCGGCCAGGCCTCCGTCACCTCTAAAGAGACCAGCCCGCTCCACGCCCGAAGATCCGACCCCAGAGCCTCCCCCAGATCAAACCAGTGACCGCCGCGGCCATCCGGTTCGAGAGGAACGACCACACGCACCTCGCCAAGAGTCCCCTCCGCCATACACATCCCGCGCGACGGCAACTGCTCGCTAGCCTCCGGAGGTAGAAGAACTACAAGAGTCGATCCGATCAGCACGGACCTCGCCTCGAAAACGATAGCCATACTCTTAGCTTTACCCTCTACCAATCCCAAACAACCGCAACGCTAACGCCGCTTCGAGCCGTCCGGGAAGAGGAAGGTCTCGCCGTTCCACACGTAGTCCGTCCGCCCCAGAACTCCACCCAACATCTGGCGGACCTCCAAATGGCCCGCAGAGTTCCTGACCAACCGGTAAACAGCCGCCTCCGGGCAAGCTCGCTGCGTCGAAGCGAAGGGGCTGATGTACATCGACTCCCCCTCCCCCGGCAGATTCGCCACCGTCAGATGCTCGCCGTAAGAGGCCAGCATCATCCCCCGCTCCGGCCTCTCCCCGTCGAGCGCGAACACCTCGAACTCCCGCCCCAGATAGTCCCCACTCTCCAGCGCCATCTCCCGAACAAAGCGCAACCCACCAGAATTCCCCCGACGGTACAGCCGCACCGACGAACTCTCCGAATAGGAATCCTCATCATCCCAACTCTGCACCACCAGCGCGTGCCGACCAAATGTGAAGTAGCGAGCCCGATCCGGGTGCACCAGCGACGAGCGCACCGCCGCCGGCATCTCCCCCTCCACCGCCATCACAGGCTCAGCGTAAGCCGGACCGGAAGCGGGCACCCGCCCCGGGCGAGCGATCTGAATCTTGCGGACCTCCAGCAAACGATCCCGCCAGACAGGGGCCGAAGAGAGCAAGCATCCGCCGTACACCAACTCCATCTCCGCCTCCCCCAGATCGTCCAAAATATCTCCCACAGGATAGAGATACAGCGTCACCCCCTCCATCGCAGCCAGACGTCCACCGTTCCAGGACAGCACCTCTCCCCCATCGTCCTGCCCCATCCCTCGCATCAGGAAAGGCCCGCCGTTCAGCGCCTCCACCTCCGCTAAAGAGCTCCCCAGACGCAGCCCGTTGGGCAGCACATAGTTCGACCCCATCCCGCTCAAGACCAGATACGCCGACCGGTCGTCCGGAGGGTCCGAAAGCACCGCGATGATCCGCTCCGAAGGCTGGTCCGGCCAGAGCCAGGTCCCGCTCCAACCCTTCCCGCGATAGAAGTAAGTGCGCTGTTCATGAGGCGCCAGCGCCAGCATCTGCGCCTCCACCATCTCGAAGGTGATCGGGCCGATGCCACGGGCCGGGTCGATCACCACATCGCCCTCCCCGGCAAACGCCGCCACGCCCAAAAACAGCCCCAACCCCAAAGCCCCAAACCACTTACGCATCACGAACGATTCGCAGCGTTGCGAGCGTGCCCTTGAAGGCTGAAGGCGACAGGCTAAGACGAGCAGAATGGCCGTCGATGCTACCCTCCGACCCGCTTGCTCAACGCGCCTCCGACGCCTTCGCCGAGATGCTCCTGGCCGATCCGAAAGGCTCCGCGCAGCAGTACCGGGAGGTGCAGGAAGCGTTCGCTCGCCACCATCTGATGATGGGCGACCAGGTGGTGCCGATGTCGTTCTCTCCCACCATCGTCTCCTCGGCGCGCCTGGCCCCCGTCCACAAACAGGTGGGCCATCTGATGCGCATCTTCAAGCGGATCGAGCCGATGCTGCTGCGCCCCCGATGGTTGACCCGCCTGGGGATCAGCCCGGCCGAACAGGACCTCATAAGACTTCCCGCCGGGTTCGATCTGGGGATCCATGTCAGCCGGGTGGACGGGTTCCTGGGACCTCAGGTGGAGGAGGACACGGGCTTCCGCATCGTCGAGATGAACGTCGACAGCCCGGGCGGCGCCGCCTACCTGGACGCCTGCGGCGAGATCTTCATGAAGACGCCGCTGTGGAAACAGTTCCGCAAAGCCTACCCCGGTCGTACCATGGCCAACGGCAAGCGGATCCTGAACCTGCTGCTCAAAGCGTGGAAGCTGTGGGGAGGCATCGGCAAACCCCGAGTCGGCATCGTCGACTGGATCACCGTGAGCACGGTCAGCGAATTCGATGTCCTGAAGCAGCAGTTCCGCAAAGCCGGCATCGAGACTGTCGTCTGCGACCCGCGAGAGCTAGAGTTCCGCAATGGAAAGCTGCGCGACTACGACGGCAAACCGATCGACCTGATCTACCGACGGGTGCTGGTCGAAGACGTGCTGGCCCACGGCGAGGACGCTCGCGCCCTGCTCGACGCCTACCGCGCCGGAGCGGTCTGCCTGGTCAACCCGTTCCGCTGCAAACCGCTGACCGTGAAGTCGCTGCTCTCGGTCTTTCACGAGCCCGAAATGGCCGAACTTCTCTCCGCCGCCGACCTCCGTTTTCTGCACACCATGGTGCCCTGGACGGCCATCGTCGAAGACGGCCCGATGCTGGAACGGATCGAGCGCGACCAGGAGCAACTGGTCTTGAAGCCGGCCGACTCGTGGGGAGGCCAGGGGCTGTACCTCGGGTGGGAGGTGACGGCGGAAAAGTGGAGGGAAGGCATCGACGAGGCGCTACGCGGACGCTACGTGGTGCAGCAGCGAGCCCACATTCCGCAGGCTTCCTACCCCGTTCTTACGGAAGGCGGGTGGGAGTATCGCAACTTCCGCCAGGACTTCAATCCCTACACCTTCGCTTCGAACGTCGGGACCCCGCTGGTCCGTCTGGCGACTTCCGACACGCTGAACATCAAAGCGGGCGGCTGTATGACCGTCACCTACGTTCTGGACTAGAATATTTTGCAGAGGGGTTGACACCCGCCTGAGAGGTCGTGTAGTTTGCGTTCACTCCAGTCACGGAGTCGCCCCACGGAGCGAGAGACGTGGTGAGGACTACCCTCCTCGACGGGCAACGGTCGCAAGGGTAGAGGTTGGATACAGACCTTCGTGGTCTCGCCCCGCATCGACGGGAACGAGCATCAGCAAGTGTCCCCCAGCGTCTCGGATGGAACAACCGGGACAGAACGAGAACGTCCGTGATGGAACCGGTGACGGGACAGAGGGCGACCAGGGAGACCTGGAAGCGCCGCCATCAACAGCGATTCTCGACGCTCGGAGCTTACGAACCGAGCAGCGGACCACTCGAGGCGCCCCACGGGGTGTACACGCCGCGCCACCTCACAGTCGCAAAAGAGAGTGCGGTCGCGTCATACCGGAAGACGCTCGCAGCCAGGACGGGTAGAACTGGCAGTGCTCGTGACTGAGTACAAAAGTGGGAGCTGTGCAGCAACGCCCCGACGACAGCCGTCGTGAAAAAAGAGCACAGGGTAGCCTGACGACCAAACGCAGGCGCTGAGTCTTGCCAGATGCAGGACAGGGCCCGTAGCCCGCTCGAGAGCCGCAAGGCTTGAAAGGCCAAACTCGTAGGAAATGACGAGGGAGGGACTCGAGGTGGAGCTGAGGACGGGAGGTTCGAGGAAGCGTTGGTGCCTCGAACGGCGGCGCCGAGGAGATGCCGGGTGAGAAGCGAGAGCTTTCGCGAACGGCCTCGGGGGTTGCGATCAGACCAAGAATCGCCCAGAGCCCACTGGAAGCCAAAAAGGGAGCCGCCGACGCAACGGCGGGACGGAACCGCGTCTTTGTGAGATTCGCGGGGGCAACTCGAGCCCGACAAAGCCGCCACGCGAGTGGAATGGGCTGTCGAAATGCGGGGGCGGAACTGCTAAGGGATGTGGATGCGACAGGCTGAGCGCTGGCGCCGAATACGGACCAACCGCGACTGGAAACAGTGAAAAATGAAGCAGGGGTAGCGTGCAGACCAAAGCTACGCGCAGCGTTTCGTCTGAAGGCATGCGAAACGAGGCCCAACGCGCTATCTGTCGGCTCCAGCAATGGAGGCAAGGATCCCCGGCCCCCGAGGCCAGCGGCGACACCGACAGACGCGGACCATGGGAGTCTGGTGCAGGAGAGGTTGGCGGCCAGACAACAGACGTGCTCGTCTATGCTGTGTTCTCCCGCGAGAACGAAAGAGAGCACTTCCGCCGGTCGGAGATGCGAGAGCGACTCCAGGGTGTGAAGGCTGGTCTTAAAAACCAGCCCGGGAACCTCGAGACCCGAACGACTTACGAGAACGCCTGAGACCAGGCCTACGGGCAAGGATCGGGTCGCCAGACAAGCTCGCTCGCGGGCGAGGGTCCGGCAAAAATGAGAGGCGCCGTCCTAAGGGATAGGCGCCTCTTTTCATTTCTCTGGGACTGCTACGCCGCGCCGAGGAGAGTATTGATATGTCCGTACAATCGTCGTACAATTGAGGTATGGCAAAGAGAACAGAAACAGCCGAACCGCCCGGGGCCAAGGGCAGGCTGGAAGCGCGGATTCCTCTCGAACTCAAGAGCCAGCTAGAGCGCGCGGCCGCCTTGAAAGGCATGAACCTCTCTTCCTTCGTCATCCGCTCGATGGAGAGAGTCGCGGCGGAAGTGATCGCAGCACATGAGCAAAGAGAGCTGTCGTTGGCGGACCAAGAAGCGTTTTTCGATGCGCTGATGGATCCGCCGGATCCTAATAGCAAGATGTTGGCGGCCTCCCGCCGCTATCTCGAGCCTTGAGCTTCACCTACCGAACAGAGCCGCTATCGCCTCAGCACGACCGTGACGAATTCGATTGCGGTGTCGCCGTCCTGAACCACTATCTTCAACGGGTAGCCAGCCAGGACCAGAAGCGCCGCTCGGCTGTCCCTTTCGTTTTCGCCGAAGGGCAGCGCATTCTCGGATTCTACACCCTATCTTCGACGTCCGTGAACCTCGAGTCGCTCCCCGAGAGTTCCAGGAAAAAGCTGCCGCGTTACCCTCTCGTGCCAGCAACCCTGATAGGTCGCCTGGCTGTCGATCGGTCGGCTCGAGGGAAAAGGCTTGGCGAGAGACTGCTCATGGACGCTATGTATCGAGCCCTGGACGCAAGTTCGACTGTGGCGTCATTCGCGGTGCTCGTGGACGCCCTTGAGATCGAGCCTGATCCGGTCACCTTCTACGAGCAATACGGCTTCGTTCGACTGGTGTCCCACCCACGCTCTCTCTACCTACCAATGGCCACTATTGCAAAGCTTCCTCGTCAGTAGACAGCGCTAGCCATCCGTCTGCCCTCTGTGACAACCGTCACCCAGAGCCACGTCGTCGCTCACTGCACGGGCTTCACGACGCTGATAGAGTCAGCTTATCAAGAAATTCCCAACGGAGAAGATAAGATATGCTCAGCACCTTGTTCAATAGCGCGGCCACCATCAATCCCAACGCCTTCGGTGATGCCAGAGCCCAGAAGTATGCGGCCAAAGCCGCCGAGCAAGACCAGGCCCACACCCAGCGAATCAAGGGCACGAACAATGCCGACGAGATCAAAGGTAGCTTTAAGGAGTCTCAGAACAGCTGGAAGAACGAGATGAAGCGGGACAAGTACGTCCCCAGCGGTGGCAAGCAGGCGATGGCTCCGGACGGCGGGATGAGAGAGCTCGCAAAGAGTCTCGGCAGACTCAGAGCGACCGCTTGATCGTCGGGTCATACCAACGCGAAAGAGGCGCCGTCCTAAGGGACAGGCGCCTCTTTTCATTTCTCTGGGACTGCTACGCCGCGCCGAGGAGAGCGTCGAGGCCGGACTTCACTCCCGACGAGTAGCTCTCGGCTCCCTGCTGGCCTCCGCTGGAGGTCTCGGAGCCGGCGTTGGCCTCTCCCACCGCGGCAGTTCCGTCGGCCGACGTCGCGGAGCCGGCGGTGCCTCCGCTTTTGATGCCCAGGACCTGCTCGGTCTGGTCTTTGACGTCGGTCTCCACGCCTTCGAGTTGGCCGTCGGATTCGCCCTGCTTGTAGGTCTCCTGAAGTTCGGTGACGGCTGCCTGAGCGTCGCCGCCGCTCTCTTTGGCCGAGGCGATCGCTTCCAGGCTCTCCTTCAGCTTGGCGGTCAACTCCTCCGCGCGATTGCCGGCGGAACCGCTGGCGCCCTGCGAGCCGCTAGCCTCTTCCGCCTCTTGCGAGATACCGGCCGTGTCGGAACTCTCCGAGACGGCCTGGTCGGAGGAGATCTGGTTGGAGACATCCGAGGCCCCGCTGGAGGCGTCCTGGGACGAGCCGACATTCTGGTCGGAGCCAAGGTTGGAGGCCGAGGAGGTGTCGTTGGAGGAGACCGCGCTGGTCGAGCGCTGGAAACTGCTGATGCTGGAACCGATACCGTTGATAGCCATAGTGTGAGAACTCCTTTGAAGCTGGGATTGTCTGTCCCAACTGTAGCAGCGCTCTGTAAGGCCTGTTGGGCCGTTCTGTCAGGAAGATGTAAATCGTGACCGAACAGTCGCGATCACGCTTCGAAGGTGACGCCCCACTCGCGGTAGCGGAGCAGGTCCTCAGGCGGAGAAGCCCTCCAATGATGATGCTCGGTGATGATCTCGGTCGAACTGAGCAGATGGCGTTCGGTGGGAAGAGCCGCGCGCAGGCGGTTTGTCCACGAGTGCTCGGCAAGTTCCAGATACAGCGTCTCGTCAGGACCGTAGAGTTTGTCGCCTACCACGGGGTGGCCCAACCACTGCATGTGAACTCGGATCTGATGCATCCGCCCCGTCTCGAGTTCGACTTCCAGCAGGCTGCAGTCGTGCGCCCGCGCGAGCACCTTCCAGTGCGTTCGCGAAGCGCGCCCGTCGGGGCGAACCGCCTGCTTGACGACGACCGGACTCACCTCATCCTTGCCCAGAGGCTGGTCGATCGTGCCCGCCTCCCCTTCCGGCTGCCCCTCCACCACCGCCCAGTAAAGCTTGCGCGACTTCTCCATCTGGTGGTACAGCGACTTGTGGTAAGCGTCGCCTTTAGAGAGCACCACCAGGCCGCTGGTCTCGCGGTCGAGGCGGTTGATAAAGCGCGCTTCCACCTGGTCGCCCAGGTAGTGACGAACCCGCCCGATCAGGCTCGACGTGTAGTCGCCCTTGGTAGGATGGCAGACCAGTTCCCCCGGCTTGTTAAGGACCAGAAAGTCGTCGGTTTCTTCCACGATGAAGAGTAGTGACATGCGATGGGAGTTGGAGCCGCAGCGCGGCGGTTCCTTGGAGAGGCCGGCCAGCTTTTCGCGGGCCATGGCCAGCCTTTTCCCGGCCGGCCAGCTTTTCGCCGGCCATGGCCAATCTTTTCCTGGCCGGCCAGCTTCCCGCTCTCCCTCCTCCCAGAAACTCCGGAAGGGAATTGACTGACTAGTCACTCTTAAGCTAGTCTTCAGAAAGTGAAGGACAAGCGCCAACATATCCTGGACACCGCCGCCGACCTGTTCGTGCGCGAGGGGCTCAACGTACCGACCGCTCGCATCGCCAAAGAGGCGGGCGTGGCCAACGGCACGCTGTTCAACTACTTCCCCACCAAACAAGAGTTGCAAGACACGCTGTATCTGGAATCCAAGGCCGAACTGGCCTGCCTGATGCCGGAGAAATGCGAAGGCTCGCTGGAAGCGCTGTTCCGCGGGCTGTGGACCAACTATTTGCGCTGGGCCGTCAACAACCCGCGCCAGCACCAGGTCGTGCACCTCCTGAAAGCCTCTCGCGGAGTGAGTTCCGAGTGCCTGGCCCAGACGGAGAACGGATTCCAGCCGATTCTCGACGCCCTGCATCAAGGGATGCGCGAGGGCAGCATGCTGCCCCTGGAAGACGACCACTTCGAGGCCGTGCTCGGCGCGCTGAGCCAGGTCACCATCGACCAGGCGTCTCGCAAGCAACTCAGCGGAGAAGCCGTAGAAGCCGCCATCGCCCAGGGATTCGGAATGTTCTGGAGAGCCGTCACCTCACCGCCCTAAAAATTTGCTACCGATTGACTGACTAGACACTCCAAAGCCACCACTCCACAGAAAGGTCTCCCCCATGAACAAAGTCGCCCTCGTCACCGGAGCCTCCGCCGGCATCGGCCAGGCCACCGCCCTGCGCCTGGCCTCGATGGGAATCACCACCTACGCTGCCGCCCGGCGGCTGGATCGCATGGAGCACCTCAAGGAGCACGGCATCCGAGTACTGCCCCTGGATCTGACCAGCGAGGACTCGATCTGGGAGTGCTCCCAGCAGATCGGCCCCATCGATATCCTGATCAACAACGCCGGATACGGCTCCTACGGCGCGATCGAAGAGGTGCCGATGGTGGAAGCCCGTCGCCAACTCGAGGTGAACCTGCTGGGTCTGGCCTCGCTGACCCAACTGGTGATCCCGCATATGCGCGAGCAGCGCTGGGGCAAGATCATCAACGTCACCTCGGTGGGAGGGCTGCAGGCGGGGCCTTACGGCGGCTGGTACCACGCCACCAAGTACGCCGTCGAAGGGCTGTCTTCGTCGCTGCGCCAGGAACTTCGACCGTTCGGGGTCGACGTGATCCTGATCCGACCCGGCGCCATCCTGACCGAATGGGGCGACATCGCGGCCGAGAGCCTGCTCAAAACCTCGGGTCAGGGCCCTTACAATAGAGCCGCTCAGGCGCTGCACCGACTGTTCACCGGACCTCAGATCCGCAACCTGGCCGGCTCGCCGGACGACATCGCCGAGGTGATCGAAAAGGCGATCACCGCGCGCTGCCCCAGCAGCGCCTACACCGCCCCCCGCGAGGCCCGTCTGATGGTCTTGCTGTCCAAACTGGCCGGAAGCGACCGCATTCGCGACGGGCTGACCCGCGCCCTGATGGGCCTACCTTCGAGGATGTGAACGTTATGAAAGTTATCCTAACCGGCGCCACCGGTATGGTGGGAGAAGGCGTGCTGCGGCAGAGCCTGCAGGACCCTACCGTAGATAAAGTCCTGGTGGTCACCCGCCGCCCCTGTGGAGTGAGCCACCCCAAACTCGAGGAGATCGTGCATGACGAGTTCATGGACTTCTCGCCTCTGGCCGATCGCCTGGCTGGCTACGACGCCTGCTTCTTCTGCCTCGGGGTGACCTCGGTGGGGAAGACCGAGCGCATCTACGCCCGACTAACCCACACTCTGACCATGCGCTTCGCGCGAATGCTGGCCGAACTCAATCCCCAGATGAGCTTCTGCTACGTTTCCGGCTACGGCACCGACTCCAGCGAAAGCGGGAAGACGATGTGGGCTCGGGTCAAAGGGCGGGTCGAAAACGACCTGGCCCAACTGGGCTTCCGCTCGGTCTACGCCTTCCGCCCCGGCTTCATCAAACCGATGGCGGGAACCCGGCGCACCCACCGGGCGTACAGCGTGCTGGGCTGGCTCTACCCGGTTCTGCGCCTGACGGCCCCCGGATTCGCCTGCACCCTGGAAGACCTGGGGCGCTCGATGATCCAGGCCGCCTCCCAGGGCTACGAATCGGGCGTGTTGGAGAACCGAGACATCACTCTGCTGGCCTCCCGAGGTAGGGCCGAGACTCCGTGCCCCTTTCGACCTCAGCGCCTCTCCTGGGCCCCAACGCCAAAGAGACCCGAGCGGGCCGCTCTGAGTCTCTTTAGCTTGGGGAGATGGGAAGCTTAGAGCTTTAGTAGCCGCGGGCGGCCGTGGCCAGGAAGTAGGCTCCGCCTCCACCGATCAGGGCGGCTCCGATACCGACGACGGGGCCTCCCACCGCACCGGCCAGGGCTCCGGCGGCGGCTCCAACCCCGGCACCTACCGCGGCGTTGCGCGCGTAGTGGGCGTCACCCGTTCCCAGATACTCCACAGCCGAAAACAGCGCGCTTCCGGTCACTCCGGCCGCCACACCGGCTACAGCTCCGCCCGCCATCGCGGCGGGGCCGCCGGCGAAACCTGCGGCCAGACCCGCAGCCGTGCCGATCACGGCCGCGCTGTAAGGGAACAGTTCCGCAAGGGCTTCCGAACTGCCAGGGTTCCAGCCGTCGATCGGCTCGTTGTTCAGGGTTACCGACGTGGCTTCGGTTCTGGGGAGAGAAGCCGGGCGCAGAGTTGCATGAGGGGCGGAATTGGTGATCAACATAGATAAAAGTCCTTTGATGAATCTTCGAGTGACCCCACTCTATTCCGGCTCCGTCAAACGAGCGTCACGAAAGCGCCAATTCGGCCTCGGCCCGCTTCAGCAGGGCTAAGCCCCTCGAGAGTCAATCTTCCACCCCAGCATGAAGCCCTGGGAAACCTTAGACGAATCGCCCATTCCTAATGGCGGCAAGATGACGCTCTGCCGCCGCGACGACGAGTACGTGATCTTCGCCGACCGACTCGAACTGATGTCCTCGCGTCGCCACGGCTCCGAAGACAGCCTCTCGACCGAGACGATCAAGAGGGTGGCCAACTGCCAGCGCCTCTTGATTGGAGGGCTGGGGCTGGGCTTCACCCTGCGGGCCGCCCTCGACGCCCTGCCGAAAACGGCCGAGGTGGTGGTGGCGGAACTGGTGCCCAAGGTGGTCGAGTGGAACCGCACCCACCTGGCCCACCTGGCCGGATCCCCGTTAGAGGACCCGAGGGTCGAAGTCCGCGTGACCGACGTGGCCAACCCGCTGCGCGAAACCAACGCCTGGGACGCCATTCTGCTCGACGTCGACAACGGACCGTCCGCCTTCACCCAGAACCGCAACAACAGCCTCTACGAGGATAACGGCCTGTTCACCGCTCGCCTGGCGCTACGCCCGGGCGGAGTTCTCACTGTCTGGTCGTCCGACCCTGACCGCGACTTCGAGCGCCTGCTGGCGAAACACGGGTTCGAGAACCAGACCATCGCGGTCCCCGCCTGGCCCGGAGCGAAGAAGATGCACTATCTGTTCGTAGCCAGGATGGCCGATCTGGACAACGGTGGTGGCCGAGCGGGCAAGATCGCCCACCGAGAAGCCCAGCGAGAGCAGCAGCGCGGCGGCGGAGGTAAGCCGCAAAAGCGCCGCCGCCGCTAGCCCGCCGACGGTCTTCATCCCTACGAGCCTCTCCAACCAACCTTCGGTGCTCCGTTCGGACACCATGGTGTCCAAATGGAGCACCAAAGGCGCCAGGACTGACCTTGACCCTCCCCACCTGGGAGCGAGGCGAGGCGGGACATGGGCAAAAAGTTCCCCCTTAATCATGTTAGGACGGTCACGAATTCGGGTAGGCTGGCCATGAGCGAACTGACATGCTAACCCTGACCCCTGCCCCCACCATCACCCCTCTCGACGAACGCCTCTCGGCTGTGGCCTCTCTGGTCTGCGGCGCCGTGGTGGCCGACATCGGCACCGATCACGGCCTGCTGCCCAAGCATCTGCTGGAAAGCGGCCAGGTCCAGCGCGCGATCGCGGTGGAAAAGAACGAGGCGCCCGCCAGCAACGCGCGGGAATCGCTGCGCGGCCTGAACGCCGAAGTGCGCCTGGGCGACGGGTTCGAAGCGCTGCAGCCCGGCGAAGTCGACTGCGCCACCCTGTGCGGCCTGGGCGGATGGCTGATCGCCGGGGTGCTCTCTCGCTTTCCCGACCGCCTGCCTCCCCGCCTGGTCCTGCAGGCCAACCGCGACACCCCGCTGCTGCGGGTGTGGGCGCTCGAGCGCGGCTACCACCTGGAGAGCGAACTCATGGCGGCCGGGTTCTGGAACTTCGTGGTGCTCTCCCTGGTCAAAGGCGAAGGCCCCGACCCGGCCTACGACGGCATCCCGCGCGAACTGGCCATCGAATTCGGTCCGCGCCTGCTGCGCGATCGTCATCCGCTACTGAAACGCGAAGTCGACGAACGCGAGCAGTACTTCCGCGACACCCGGGCGCTGGGTGTGCACCGCCTGCTCTGCCAGGCCCGCGACTACCTGAACGCCTAACTACGACGGCCTAGCCGCCCAGCGCCTGGCTAAGTTTGACCAGCGTCTCGACATCGCCGAGCGCCGCCTTTTCGTCGCTCGGCTTCTTCAGCAGACGGATCATATCGTCGCAAAGTTCCAGTTCGACAAACGGCGCCATCCCTTCGACCAGCGCCGCGACATCGTCGGTCAGCACGTCTTTGGCCTTTCCGTGGGCATCCCGGATCACGTACTTCTGATCGAAGTCCGACGATCCGATTTTGCTCTCTTCGGACACTCCGATCGAGTCGGCCTGACGGGTGTAGTCCGATTCCGGAGCGAGCAAAATCTGGGCCGGGGAGACCACGTGAGCGACCAGCAGCAGACTGCTGCCCGAGACCTCGTAGGTCAACTTGATATCTTTATGGGTTAGTCCGTGCTCGCCTTCGGGAGACATCTCCGAGTGGGCTTCTACGGCTTTGGCAAACGATTCCTTAGTCATCTGGCGCGCTTCCGCACGACATCTCCCTCCCCTCCCACCAAAGCCTGTGGGCTACCGATCCTTGACGGCCACCAGTTGCTCGGGGGTCAGCAGTCGGTCGAAGATCTGCAGGTGCGCGATGTCGCCCACGAAAAACTCGTCAAAGCCCGGGTTGCCGCCCAGCCAGAAGAAGCTCTCACCAGCCCCCAGGTCAGCTTTCGCTACCTCGAAGGTCTCGTCGTTGACCAGTAACGACGCCTGCTGGTTCAACTGGTCGTAAATCAACACCAGGAAGGTCCACTCCTCGGCCTTGACCGGCGCCCCGCCAAACACGCCCGCTGTGCCGCCGAACGCCGACCAGCCCCAGCGACCGGCCCGATGGTCGACCCCGAACCCGCGGTCGAAGTCGCCGTTGTCCTGAGAGAACGCCTGCATCTGCGGCGTGCTGGCGACATCGCCGCGAAAGCGCACCCAGGCCGTCACGGTCAGAAGAGGAAACTTCGCAGCGTTGATATCCAGAGGCACGGAAACTTTGCTCCCTTCGCCGCTGAATGCCAGCGCCTGACCCGGCCGCTCCCTCTGGTCCGCCGTTGTGGTGACGCCCGACGGCAACTCTCCTAAGAATTCCTGGCGGAAAAGCGGAGTCGGCACGGCCTCGGGGGTAGGAGTCCCCGAGGTCTCTCCGGTCACCTGACGGGCCACCGGGGTCAGAGAGGCGCCCGCCTCTCCCGCGGGAGTTCCCCCCGAGCATCCGCTCAGAAGCGCGGCGCTACCCAAAATCGCCAGAAGACGCCTCATGACCCGACCGGTCGGTCCAGCCAGGCTTTCACTCCCACGCCCATCAACACGCCTACGACCACCGCTGCCACGAACGCCCCAGGGGGCGACGACGCTTCCCAACCGTGGGGGATGTTCATCCCCAGCAAGGCGGCCAGCGTGGCCATCGGCAAAAACAGGGCGGCCAGAGTGTTCAAGCGATGTCCCGCCACCGCCATAGCATGTCCGCTACGCGTCATCTCTTCGGTCTTCTTGGCCACGTACAGGTCGAACCCGTTGCGGATGTCCGACACCAGCAGTTCCGCGTTGCGCTCGACGCTGTACGCCTCGTCGCGGGCGCTGAGCAGTTCGTTGTCCTCGGGCACCAGGTCCCGGGCCTGCTGTAACGCGGCGTGCATATTGCGACAGGAGCGGACCAACGGGTTGGCCCGTTCCAGGACCGCGAAATAGTCCTCGGCGTTGGCCGCCCGGTCTTCTTCGGCCTCGAGCCCATCGACCGCCGCCTGGTACTCCGCGATGTGTTCCAGCAGGCCTTTCACCCCCCGGCCCTTCCACTGACCGTCGGGCGGTCGCCAGAACACCCTGGCTTCGCGTTCGTCCTGACCTGGTTGAGGAGGAGCGTGAAGGATCACGAGAAGATGATCCTGCTCTTCCATGGAGCGCTGCCGGCCGACTTTTTTGCCCAGCCGCTCGAGGATTTCCGGGGGTAGTTCCCAGCCGCTGGGGATCCATCTCGGGTTCATAAGCCACGCTTCGCCCAGCCCGAAAACCGTCCTTTCCTCAAGCGGACGGAAGGGTTACGAAGCACCGAGTGCGCATCTTATCTCATGGAAAAGCAAGCCTACACCGGAGAGATTCAGCAAGACGACCGCAGCGCCGAGCAGGAGTATACGGCGGCCAATCAAGAGCTGATTTTCAGCGACGAACAGCACGGGATCTGGAAAGACCTGTTCGCCGGTGTCAACCTGGAACATCTGACCGAGCACGTCTGCCACGAGTGGCATGAGGGGATGAAACTGCTCGAGCTTCCCACCGACCGTATCCCCACGGTCGAGCATCTGAACAGCCGTATCACGCCCCGCACCGGCTGGCGCATCGAGCGCACCGTGGTGCGCTACACCCTGGCTGATGACTGGTACAACAAGTTCGCCAACCGCACGTTCCTGATCACGGACTACCTGCGCACTCGCGACCAGATGCTGTTCACCCCCGAGCCGGACATGTTCCACGACATCTTTGGCCATCTGCCGTTCCTCACGCTGCCGTTCTACGCCCGCATCGAAGAGAAGTTTGCTCCCGCCTACCTCAACGCCACCGAAGCCGAGCGGGAAGTGATCAAACGGCTGGCCTGGTACAGCACCGAGTTCGGCGTGGTCGTGCAGGACAACCGCCCCCGCATCTTTGGCGCCGGCATCATCTCGGGTCGGGCCGAACTTGCCAACACCATCATGGAGTTCTACCGCCTCGACCGCGACGGTGTGCTGGACTTCCGCCACGACATCTACCAGCAGATCTGCGACCACTTCTATAAGAACCAGAACGACGTCGAGCGCATCACGGACGGCATCAATATGCTGCACCAGCGCGGCGAGATGTCGTCGCCCGACTCGGGCTGGAACGTGATTCGCGGCCTTTACGACGAGCTGGGGATTCCGCGCAGCGGCTACTTCGGCGGCGAAGTGCTGCTGGCGCCGTTCACCGTCGAGGCGATCTCGAAGATCCCCAAGACCGTCTACGCCATGAACCCCGTCTTCTTTGTCTTCCGCAACTTCGAAGAGCTCGACGAGATCCTCGACTCCTACCTGGGTCCGATCGCGGCCCGCGGCAAGAACTAGAGCGCCCTCCCTATCCTGATAGCATCCTCTTCCCCACCGCCCCAAGGATCTTGGGGATGGCTTGAGGCTGCCGTTTCTTCAGCATAATGGAAGCATCACCACCCTGGAGGACGCTTTCCGATGCTCGAGACGTATCTACCCGTCGCCCTGCTGCTGCTGGGCCTGTTGCTGTTGTTCCCCGGCGTTCGCTCGACCCTGACCAAGGCCGGGCGAGGCGCCTTCTACCTGACGGCTCTGGTCGCCATTCTGGGCTGGGCGCTGCTCAAGTCTTTCGTCGTCCTGGGCGCTCGGCGGCTGTTCCGAAATTGAACCTGACCGCTGCGGCGTGAAATGGGGTCCGACCAAGGACCCGACCGCGCCAAAGCGGAATTCTAAAGCGCCTTGGATTCGATCGATGAGATAGAAGACAAAAACAACCGTAACATCCAGACCGCAGAGATGGTCTCGGCCTACATGCGCGCCAACGCCCAGCGTTCGGCGCAGCGAGCCGCCCAGCAGCGCCAGGCTCCCGAAATCACCCCGGACGATGTTCCGCCCAAGGACAGCGAGGCCGACAAGCTCGATTTTTCCAGCGAGTTCAGCACCGGCGACATGGGCCTGAACTCTCAGGGCGGCTCGGCCGAACTGCTGGCCTGGAAGCGCGAGATCGAGGAAGAAGACGAAGAGCGGCGCCGCGACGACGACGACGACGAGGACGCCCAGGAGTGGGCCGGTGGCGGCTGGGGCCAGAAACAGCCCGACGGGGACGGGGAACCCGCCGCCGAGGAAGAGTCTCCCGACGGCCCCGAAGACGACGGTCCGGATGTCACCATCATCCCCGCCCCCCGCAACTACGTCCCCTCCAGCGTGCGGCCGGTGGTTCCCAACCTGATGCCGCCCCCCGCGGCCTCCAACCCGACTCTTCCGCAGGCCCCCCAGAAGACGGAGCCCACCGCCCCTAAGCCGGCCTCTCCCGACCTGGAGTCTGCTCAGAGTTTCTGGGGCTCGGCCCCTCCCGCCGCGCCCCCGACCGCCCCAGCAGTCCCCTCTGACCAGGCGCCTCAGCCCACCGTGCCGCTGGCGCTGGACCGCGCGCAAGCGACCCCACCCGCCGCCTACGCGCTGCCCGAACGGGTTCGCCCGGCGCCCCAGGTCGAACTTCCCGTCAGCGGACAGATGGCCGCGGTGGATCCCACCCTGGCCCAACTGGCCGGCAAACTGATCGCCAACCCTGCGGACCAGCCCGGCTATGAAGAGTGTGTCCGCCTGCTTTCTCGCTTCGGCGCGGGGGCGCTACGTATGTGTGGTCGGGAAAAAGTCCGGGTCGAAATCTTGGATGAAGCCGACTTCGCCTCTCACCCGGGGCTGCGTTCGCTGGGGCTCTCACCGGAAGAGATCCCCAGCGACGGCGCCTACCTGATCGGCAGCCGTCAGGTCCTGGTCCACCGCCGCTGCCTGACCGGACGCCCCCGCTTTTTCCATCCCGCGCTGTACTACTTCGCTCACGCCTTCGACCACGCTCAGGGCGGAGAGACTTTCTCCAGCCGCAAAGCCGCCGCCGTGATCGCCTGCTACGAAGCCTCCACCAGGGCCTATAACGGATTCGACTTCGTCGACGAACTGGCCGCCGCCGACCCGGTCCGCTACTTTGCCCGCTCGGTGGCCGTCTATCTGGGGCGCGACGACTGCGACGACCCGCTCTGGAGCCATCAAGATCTGTTCGATTTCGACCGCTCCATGTACGACTACCTTCAGTACCTGTTCGCGAGGCTCAACGGATGATGCTCTATAGCCTGCGTAAGACGTCGAGCGGGCGACTGAAGGGAGAGTTCCCCCTGGGCAGCCTGCGCTGGGAGGACGGACTGGTCGTGGAAGTTCGCGACCGCGCCGTGCGCGACGCCATCCGGGAGTATTTCCAGCAGCCGGTCTGGGTCCCGTTACCGCTGGGCGACGGACAGCAGATGCTGGGCCACAGCTGGGAATGCCTGGAGCCGGGGGACGAAGAGCACTTTATGGAAGCCGCCCGTCGCCTCTATCGCAAGGATCTGTTCCTGGATATGAAGCCGCCCGAAACCGCCTAGTCGGTAAAAGCGCCGGCCATCGCCTGAGCCAGACCCGGGTCCGAGGACGACAGGTCCATCCCCGTCCACTCCCGAGGAGCGTTCAGGGCCACCCACGCCAGGGCTCGCCCCGGCACCTGAGGCGGCGACAGTTGGCCCGTTGCGTGCAGCCCGGAGAAGTACTGAGCCAGTTCGGCCGGCATCATCTGCTGCTTCTCCCGGATCGTCTGCTGCATCACCGTATCCACCACTCCGGGCTGCAGCGACAGCGCCGTCACCTGCGGATATTCGGCCGCAATCACCCGGGTCAGCATCAGCAAGGCCGCTTTGCTGGCGCAGTAGGCGCTCCAACTAGGAATCGGCGAGATCGCCGCGCCGGTCCCTACGGTGACCAGGCGTCCCTGACTCTGCACCAGGGTCGGCAGCAAACGGCGGGCCAGGCGGGAAGGCGCCAGCAGATTCAGTTCCACCGCACGCGTCCACTCCTCGTCGTCGGTGCGGTCCAGCGGCCCGATCGGGTCGACCTGACCCGCGTTGAGCACCAGGGCGTCCAGTCGCCCCTCCAGGCCGGAAGCCAGCGACTCGCAGAAACTGTTGTCCGCCAGATCGCCGGCGACCACCGAGACCTGGACCTCGGAGTTGGCGGCCTGCACTCGGGCGGCGGTCTTCTCCAACCCCTCCCTACTACGGGCGGTCAGCACCAGGTCGGCTCCCAGTTGGGCGGCAGCGACAGCGGTTTCGGCGCCAAGCCCACGGCTGGCTCCCGAGATCAGAACTTTAGGACGATGGCTCATCTCGAGATCTTAACGGCCCTGGGCGGGAAGCCCTGCCCGGGTCTCCGGAGGTCAGGTGGAGGTGGAGGGGAGGGTCGAGAGGAGCCGACGGCGCGGAAAGAGCATTGCCTGCAGATGACCTCTCAGCCCCCCCTCGAACTCAAAATCGCCCTCCTCCACCCCCAGGCCGTGATGCCCCACAAGGCCAACCCCAGCGACGCCTGCTTCGACCTCGTCGCCTGCGAGGGCGTCACCATCGAGGCGCGATCGACCGGGATGGTGCGGCTGGGCTGGGCCATGCAGCTGGAGGAGGGGTGGGAGGCCCGGGTGCGGGGCCGCAGCGGCCTGGCCTCGCGCGGCATCGAGGCGCATCACGGCACCATCGATCACCTCTACCGTAAAGAGGTCAAAGTGATACTGCACAACCTTAGTAACGAACCGCTCTGGGTCGAGCCGGGCGATCGGGTAGCTCAGATGTCGGTCGCCCCGGTGTTCCCGGTGGCCCTGCGGCAGGTAGAGCAGGTCGAGGAGACCGAGCGCGGCGGCTTCGGCTCTACAGGGATGAAGTAAGAGCGACGTTCTCCGTAGAGAACAAGGCCTGACGGGCTTGCGGGGAGAACCTTCGCCCCACTCGCCGGTTCGCCGGAGACATCCCTTTTCGGAAAAGAGTAAGACCCATGATGATAGAGCCCACCCGCATCAGCGCCGATATCGCGCCCGCTCGCAAGAGCGTGAAAGCCGAAGCCGCGACGCCCGCCGCCGAAGCCTCCGCCCCCCTGCCTTCGGAGAGCTTCCAGGCCACCGCCGTTCCCAGCAGCGGCCCCACCGCCAAGGTGAAAGTGTTCCCGCAGGACCCGCTGGTGGGCCCCACCGAGGAGATCGAACTGCCCAAAGAGATTCTGGGCACGAAGCTCTCCTCGCCTCGTATGGAGATCTACGACCGCGCGCCGATCGCGATGGCCGATGCCGACGGCAACTACAACTACGAAGTGGGCACGCCTCAGTTCGACCAGGTGAACTCCTACGCCATCGTGGCCAACACCCTGTCGATGTACGACAGCTACTTCGGCACCCCCGCCAAGTGGTCGTTCCGCGG
The DNA here is from genome assembly GCA_023447635.1 of Vulcanimicrobiota bacterium. Taxonomy (GTDB): domain Bacteria; phylum Vulcanimicrobiota; class Xenobia; order Xenobiales; family JADMJV01; genus JAEXNA01. Next base: position 50,758 of record JAEXNA010000181.1, read on the forward strand.
CCCGCTGACCGTCGTGCCGCACAAGGGCGAAGGAAAAACCGCCTACTTCAACGGCCGCGAAGGGTCGATCAACTTCTTCGAATGGCAGAGCCCCAGCCTGGGCAAGCGCGTCACCACCAGCCAATCGGCCGACGTGATCGCTCACGAGATCGGTCACGCCGTTTGGGACGGTCTGCGTCCGCGCGCCGGCTACTCGAACGAGGCCGGCGCTTTCCACGAAGCCTTCGGCGACTGCTCGGCGCTACTGCACGCCCTGCAGCAAGAGTCGAACCTGACCAAGGCGCTCGAGCAGAACGGCGGCGACTTGCGCCAGCCCAGCTTGATCAGCCGCATGGCCGAAGAGTTCGGGACCGCCTTCAACAAAGAGGACAAGGACCCTAAGAACGACGACCGGCCCTATTACCGCACCGCGCTCAACGAGTTCAAGTACATCGACCCGAAAAAGCTGCCCGACGACGACTATCCGCCCACCGTGGGCGAAGACGTGCTGACCCGCGAGTTCCACTCGTTCTCCCGCGTCTGGTCGGGCGCGTTCTACCGCATGCTCACCTCGCTCTACGACGGCGCTCGGGCCGACGGCAAAGAGCCGCTGGCCGCGCTCAAAGAAGCGCGCGACCTGATCGGCAACAACTGGGGCAAAGCGCTGCAAGAGCTGCCGCCCTCCGGGATCAAGTTCTCGGTGGTGGCCGAATCGATGCTGCGCACGGCGGCCCGTGATGCCGACAAGACCACCTTCGATCGCCTGGGCTCCGTCCTGGTCGACCGCGACGTGCTGAGCGCCGACAAGGTGGCCGAACTGCGCGAGGGCAAGACGCCGGCGGTAAGCAAGGGCGACGGCAAGCCAGAAACCGTGCTGGCCAACCTGGGCGAGCATTTCGAACTCGGTGAAGGCTACCAGCCCGAAGGCGAGCCCACCAAACTGGCCGACGGCCGCGTCGTCTACCAGTTCTCCCGCCCCGAACGCCACTCGCTGAGCGCCTTCCAGACCTTCCACGAAGGCGACATCGACCTGCAGGTCGAGCTGAACTCCGGCCTCTCGGCCACCTTCGATCACGAAGGGAAGCTGGTCAGCGCTTTCCACACGCCCGTCGAGGCGGAAGACCGCGTCAACGCCGAAGTCTACTCGGCCGACCTGCTCTCTCGCGGACGGGTCAAAGACAGCGCCTTCAATCTCGATGTCTACAACCCCGGCGGCCAGGTGTTCCTGGGCCAACTGAGCGACGACTTCGAACAGCCCGGCGTGAAGCTGCTGCAAAGGCTGCCGATCTACGACTAGCCCAGGGCCCGACCGGAAACCCCGGTTTTCCGGTCAGTCCCCTCCTCTCCGTTGACTCTGCGCCACAACGATGTCCAACATATCCAGCAAACAGCCACGCGTCACCGTACTCATCCCCGCCTACAACGCGGAGCGGTTTCTCGAACCGACCCTGGCCAGTCTGGTGGATCAGACCTTTACCGACTGGGAAGCGATCGTCATCGACGACGGCTCGACCGACGGCACCGCCGCTCTGGTTGAAAGCTGTCAACAGCAGGATTCCCGCCTGCGCCTAATACGCCAGGCCAACGCGGGCGTCTCGGCGGCGCGCAACGCCGGGCTCGAACAAGCGCGGGGCAGCTTGATCGCCATGCTCGACTCGGACGATCTCTGGGACCCGCGAAAACTGGAACTGCAGGTGGCCGCCCTGGAAGCCAGTGGGGCCGATGTGGTGTTCTGCGGCTACAGCGCGTGCGACGCCCAAGGGCAACCGCTCCCGTTACCGCCTCTGGTTGCCGGAGAGTGGAGCGGACCAGAGTTTTTTCGCGCCCATTACGGCTCGTTCTTCCTCTATCCCAGCACGGTCTTACTGAAGACCGAGGTCCTTCGCGGCGTCGGCGGTCTCGACACCTCTCTGCGGGCCTGCGAAGATTGGGATCTCTGGCTGCGGTTGGCTAGCGAGGGGTACCGCTTTCTGGGCCTGCCGCAGCGCCTGATGACCTACCGCAAACATCCCAACGGTCTGTCCGTTCAAGCCGACTTCCTGGCCAGCCTCCGAGTTTTTCAGCGACACGCTCCTTCCCCGCTGCTGGGGCCCGAGGTGTTCCGGCACGGACCCATCCGAGCCAACTTCCGCAACAGCTTCACCTTTCTGGGCGCTCTCGGGCGAACGGGTGAAGCTGCCGAAATGTTCGACCTCTACCAACCCTTCGACCACGACGGCGTGGCGTGTCGGGTGATGTGGCTGCTGCGCCACCTTCTGCCCACCCGCGCCTTCTGGTTCGTCTGCCGCTTCGCCGTGATCCCCCTGGCCTGGCAAGTCGAGGTCCTTGGCGAGCGCTGGCGGGCTAGAACCGCTGGTGACCGGGCCAGAGCGGCCTCGTGACTTCACCCATAGTCGGGGTCATCATTCCCGCCTACAACGCCGCAGCGTTCCTGCACCAGGCGCTCGACTCCGTGCTGGCGCAAAGTCTTGACGACTGGAAAGTCGTGGTGGTCGACGACGGGTCGACCGACACCACCCGTGAGGTGGCCGAAAGCTATCAGAACCGCGACGCTCGCATTCAGGTCCTGAGCGGTCCCAATGTCGGTCTCCCGGCCGCCCGCAACAAAGGTCTCGCCGCCCTATCAACGCGCTATATCGCCTTTCTCGACGCCGACGATATCTGGCTTCCCAACCTGCTGGAGAAGCTGGTCGGTGCCGCCCAACAGCACGACGTTGCCCTGGTCGCCTGCCACACGTCGACTTTTCGTCACGACCCGGACCAGAGGACGACCATCCCCGTGGGAGGGTCCGCCTGGGGCACCGTCCTGGAGCCTCAGGCTTTGGCCCGAGAGCTGAGAAGGATCTGCTTTTTCATGCCCAGCGGCGTACTGGTCGAAAGCAGCCTGCTACGCAAAGTGGGCGGCTTTGACGAAGCTCTGACCGCCGTGGAAGACTGGGACCTCTGGCTTCGTCTGGCTGATCACGGCGCCAGCGCCTTTGTCTTTCCCGAGCCGCTCTATCTGCGTCGATATCACGAAACGAACCACTCCTCGAATCTGGACCTGATGTTCCGCTACAATTTCCTGGTGATGAAGCGTCACTCCGTCGGAAAGGGGCGCCCTGCGACGGACTTTCGCGCAGCGGCTCGTCTGCAGTTTCGCAACACGCTCACTCTGTTGGGAGATGCCGGTGACGTACCGAGAGCGGTCGAGATGTTCGAGGACTATCGAGAGCACGACGCCGACGGCTACGCTTGCCGCACCTTACACCTGCTCAAGGCGGTCCTCCCTACCCGTCTGTTCTGGCTGGTGGCCCGATTCGCAGTGATACCTCTGGCCTGGCACCTGGAAGCGCTTGGCGAGCGCCGGCCCCGGAGCCGACGCGACGATAACTATCCAGGTCGAGGGCCTCTGTTCTGGGGCCCCTCCTAAACCGCTTCGATCCCACGAGGCTATAGGGAAGCAGCGAAGAATAGGCAACGGTATGGCCATCGAACCGACCGTGGAAAACCTTTCCGAAGCTTTTGGATTCCCCGTCTCTCCTGCCTTCGAGACCGCGATACGCGCGGCCATCGCCCGCTCGCCCCAGGAGCCGCACAGCGGCCTTCACAAGTTCGGATTGACCCTGGGCGGTCCGCTCTACTCCTTCGTGGGAGGGTCGGCCCAGTCGCTAAGAGCTGCTCAGATGCCGCCCGAGTTCTTTCCCTTTGCGATGCGCCCCGGTCGGGTGGACGCCTACGTCGGCTTCCTGGTCGACACCCCTGACCCGGAGGGACCGCCCTGTACCACCTTCGCCCTGTGTGTCCCTGAGCACCCTCATCGCTCCGGGGTCGTCGCACGCGACGAACAAGAGCTTTTTCGCTGGCTGGGCGCCCATCTCGACGACCTCGACAACCTGGGATTGACTCGCTCCAGTTCGGCCTACAACCCGGCCGAGGCGCGCCAGCAGCGGGAAGGCCTTCTGACCTATCGCACGGCCGATCAGATGGGCGTGATCGTCGAACCCGAGAACGCGCCGCTCAGCCTGCTGCACGAAGAGTTACGCTGTCGCCTGATCGAAAAACGCGAGCCAGACAAGGTGCTGCAAGCCGGGCTCGACGCTTTGAGAGTAGGTGCCCCGGGGGCCGCGCTGGCGCTGGCTCGCGACGTGACCTGGTGGCTGGGCCATCGGGACCACTGGTACAGCCTGGCCACCGAGCTTTACGAAGAAGCCTACTCACAGCTTCGTCGCCCCTTGCTGATGCGCATCGCCCGCCGCGAGTGGGCCCGCCTGTAC
>JAEXNA010000239.1 GCA_023447635.1 Vulcanimicrobiota bacterium
GAGCCCCTCCCTACTGTAACGTCAACTCCAACTCCAACTCCGACAGCGACAGCCACTCCAACCGCCACCGCTTCACCCTGAAGCAACCAGCCTCGCATCCCCAAAAAGTCCCGCCGCAGGATTTCACGCCCCCTCGACCGAGGGTACGCCTCCTTCAGCCCGGCGTACCCCCTATCCAACCAGGGGTACCGTCCCCGCCAGGGCCCGAGCCGGGGAATCCACGCCTCCCACAGATCAAGGGATCTCGCCCAGCCATCCGAAGGCCAGCTTATGAAGCCCAGGCTTGTAATCGCCGGTGCTGGGGCTGTTGGCCTGACTCTGGCCAAAAGAACCGTCCTGCAGTGGACGCCGATCCTCATCGATATCGACCCTCTCAAATGCGAAGCCGCCGCCGGCATCGAAGGACTGCATGTCGAATGCGGAGACGCCACCAGCACCCTGATCCTTAAACGCGCCAACGTCAAAGGCGCCACCTACGCCGTCGCCACCACCGGAGACGACGAGGTCAACGCCGAATTCTGCCGCCTGATGCGCGACCAGTTTGGCGCCCACAACCTGGTGGCGATCGGTAACGACCGCGGCTCCAGCGAGAAGCTGCGCGAAGCCGGGGCCACCGCCATCAGCCGTCCCGCCTCCGTCGCCTCCATCCTGGAAAGCTCGCTCGACGGCGGACGCCGGGTCGCCTCGGATGTCGGACTGGGCAAAGGTGAAATCTGTCAGGTCACCGTGCAGTCTCACTCGCCCGTGATTGGCAAAACCTTAAGACAGCTACGGCCTCGCTCCTGGCTGCTCGGCGCCATCTATCGCGACGGCCGGTTGGTTGTCCCCCACGGCAACACCGCCATCCAGTCGGGCGACAAATGCCTGCTGGTGGGCGAGCCCAGCGTGCTGGTGGGCATCTCCGACTATTTCCAAAGCGGCAGCTCCGAGTTCCCCTTACAGTTCGGCACCCGTTTCGGGCTGATAGAGCAAGGGCCGCTGGGTCTGCCGGACCTGGCCGAAGCGGGCTGGCTGACCGAGCATACCGAGGCCACCGGCGCCGTCGTCCTGCACCGCGGTCCCGAGCCGCCGGCCGACCTTCCTACCCACTTCCCGGATGGAGTCGAGACGCGCCGCTTGCCCGAGCAGCCGCGCACGGATCTCGCCGCCTTCACTGAGGATCTCGACTGCGGAACGCTGATCGTCAGCCCCTGCCCAAAGGGGTGGAAGGACAAGCTGGGACTGGGCAACCGGCCGCTCTTCGACCTGCTCAACAGCACCTCCGAACCCGTGCTGGTCAGTCGCGGCAGCCATCCGTACAAGCGGATCCTGGTCGCCGTCTCCCCCTCGCCCGGCTCCATGCGAGCCGCCGAACTCGCCGTCGACGTGGCTCGCAAACTCGAAGCCGAACTCACCGCCATAGCCGTCGAGCCGCCCGACTTCGTGGTCGGAGAAGAGTACAAAAAACAGCTACAGGACACGCTCGAGGCGGTCAAGTCCAAAGCCCACCTCTACGGACGCCGCTTAGAGACGCGGCTCGTGCCCGGTAACCCGGTGACCCAGGTGCTCGAACAGACCGCCGACTTCGACCTCCTGATCGTGGCCCATCGCCGCCATCGCCGCTTCACCCTGACCCGACCCGACAGCTCGCGCCATATTATCGTCGATGCGCCCTGCTCGGTCATGGTGCTGCCATTCCAAGCTTCGGACCTGAGCAGTGGCAGCTGAAGCCGCCCATTTCACCGAGGCGACCGCGGGCTCTCTGCTGCTGATGGCGGGCGGCGCCTTTGCCATCCCGCTGCTCTGTCGACCTGTCAGGCTGCCCGCCGCAGTGGGAGAGATCCTGTTCGGAATCCTGGTCGGCCCTTACGTGCTCGACTGGGTCGAGCCGTCCGCCTTCATGCACCTGATGGCCGAACTGGGCTTTTTCTTGCTGATGTTCATCGGAGGGCTGGAGCTGGACTTCACCCAGATCGAAAAGGGCGGGATCAAGCCGCTGCTGCGAGGCCTGCTAACCACCATCCTGGTGCTAGCCTTCTCTTTCGGACTGGCCTCGGCATTAGGGTTCGGCTGGTTTGTCGGCATGGTGCTGGGGGCGATCTCGATCGGAATCCCGCTGGTCCTGCTCCAGGAGACCGGCCTGGGCCGGACCGCCTTCGGACAGGACCTGCTGCTGGCGGGATCGGTGGGAGAGTTCTGCCTGATCCTGCTCGCCACCGGGCTCAGCGCTCACGCCGCGACCGGAGGGATCGGGGTCGAGTTCTTCACCGAACTGGCCAAGCTGATCGTGGTGTTCGCGCTGGCCTACGGTTTGCTGGTGGTCTTCCGAACTCTGGTCTGGTGGAAGTCCGAAAGTTTTGCTCGCGTGGTATCGTACCACGACCCTTCCGAAATCGGAGTCCGCGCCGGTCTGGCCCTGATGTTTGCCTTCGTGGGCGTGACCGCGTTTTTGCACATCGAACCGATCCTTGGCGCCTTCATCGCGGGCGCGCTGTTCAGTTTCGTACTGCGAGCCAAAGGGCCGCTCGAATTGAAGTTCATGAGCATCGGCAACGGCTTCTTCATCCCGTTCTTCTTTATCAGTGTCGGCCTCGGCTTTAATCTCGAGGCCGCTCGCCGGGGCGATTTCGCCCTCTTCGTCAAGCTACTGCTCTGCCTGGTGGTGGTGCGTCTGGCCGCCTTTGCCCTGACCAACCCCAAAGGTCGCGGCATCCACCACGTGCTCTCCGGCGCTCTGCTCTACTCCGCACCGCTCACCTTGCTGGTAGTCGTAGCCAACCTGGGACTCTCCCTGGAGCTGATCGACGCCACCTTCCACGCCACCGTAATCCTGCTGGCCGTGGTCAGTTCCACCGTCTACCCGTTCCTGTTCAAACTCGTGGTCAAGAAGCTGCCGGAGCTTCAGAGCCCTCCCGAAAGGAGCCACTAGAAAGATGAAGGACCGACTGCTCTGCCCCCTCCTTGGACTGACACTGGCCCTGTCCGGCTGCAGCCCCTCGGCCCCTCCCTCTCCTCCCGCCTCACCTTCCCCCCTGGCCGACAATCTGGCGCCACGCTTAGCCTCAGGAGCCATCTCTCAGGCCGAGAAAGGCGACCCGGCCCACGCTCAGGCGTTCGTGCTGCTGGCCAACACCAGCCAGACCCCCAAGGTGGTAGAGGGCGCTCTCGAAGGGATGAGCCTGACCTATAGCAACTTCCCTAAGAGCGGCCAGAAGCGGCGCATTGACGACGCTTACGTGGCCACGGTGCTGAAACAGCTGACGAGTTCGGACAAGGTGATTCGGCATTGGGCCATCCAGTGCGCCGCTATGTCCCAGACCGGAGACTCCAACGTCAAGCTCAGGCAAGCCTTGCAGGTGGTGGCAGCCCGCGACCCCGAGATCGTGGCCCGCGCCGAGGCCGTGGACGCTCTGAGTCTCGGGGACTCATGGCCGACCGAGGAGAGCGTCGTCAAGACGATCTCGGAGGCCACGAAAGATGAACCCGTGGTCGCCTCTCTAGCTCTTTTCCACCTCAAGGAGAGGGCTCGTGAGGTGGTGGGGTTGCAGGCTCTGACCGCCACACTGCAGGCCTTGCTGGGTAGCCCGGACCCGGGGGTGAGAGGCCGGGCGGCCAGACTCCTGGTGGAGGGGACAGCGGAGGGGGAGAAGGCCTCGCGCGCCAAATTGCTCGAACCTCTGCTGGCCGATCCTCATCCCTTCGTTCGCTCCGAGGCGGCTCTGGCGCTGGGCCATCTAGGCTACTTACCCTCGGCTGCTCGCATCCTGCCACTGCTCGAGGACCACGCCGTCAGCAGTTACGAACTGAGCTATAAGAATCTGCTGGGAGAGGAGAGCCGCCTGCCCCATCAGGCTTCGCCTCTCAATCGGGTCGACGACGCCGCCCTGACCGCGTTGCAACAGCTGTCTCAGGGGCTTCCCCGGGCACCCTTTAGCTACGGAACCCTAAACCCCAACGACCTCGAAGCCTCCCTCGACAAAGAAGTGCAACGAGCCCAGGCCTGGTTCGACCGGAACAAAAAGGCGCTCTCCGCGCCAAAGCCCTAATCCTAGCCCTGGACCCCTACTTATAAGAAAAAGTCCCGCCGCGGGACTTTACGCTCGCTCCAACCGAGGGTACCGTCCCCGCCAGGGACTCACAGCCAGACCACCCCGCAAAAATTTCAGCGGGATCACCTGCGCGGGCACTCGGCGAGCCCGCACTCGGGCACTCGACGAGCCCGCGCCCTTCAGCAGTCTATGCGGGCACTCGGCAAGCCCAAACCAAGAATTCCCGGTCTTGACGCCGGTAACCCCCGGCGTCAAACCACCCTTCGGCTTGACCTAACCGAAGTTTGCGAGCAGAGCTAAGGCGACCCGTGTGCGCCCACTCCGACCCGGCGTACCCCGACTCCCTCCGCACGCCGTCCCGCGCGGGGTCTCAACCCGCGCTCCAACCTGCAGTCCGC
>JAEXNA010000255.1 GCA_023447635.1 Vulcanimicrobiota bacterium
TGAATCTCGTCGTCAGTCAGGAAAAAGTCGGGTTTGCGTGCCACGGTATTACCTCCACGCAGCACGTTCAACACGCAATCGAAAAGTCATGCCAATACCATGTCAAATCAACGCACGGAAGTTTAGCGATGGTCGCTCGTCGCGACACTGCGACACCACTGCCACCTGGAAGCAACGGCCCAGCCAGGCTAAGAGAGTCCTGACAGTCCCGGGCGAGAACAGGTCCTAGAATTCACGGCGGTAGAGGATGCGCAGGTCGTCGCCGTCGGCGATGAACTCGTTGGGGTCCATCTTGAAGTTGTAGGTCGCCTCTCCGTCGGCCGCTTTGCTCAGGTGTTCGACCACCTCGGACATGTAGGCACGATAGCGGGCTCGGTTAGGAATCGTGCCGCGACCATCCAGATACTTCATATTCTCGGCCTTGCAGCTACTCTCGACCAGATAGTCCAGGAACGCCTCTTCCGTCGAGAAGCTGGCATCCATCGGCACCTTCCCCACCCGATTGGTCTTATCGTCGAGGTCGACTCCGGCGTCGGGGTCCAGACCCCAACCACGCACCCGATAGATCGGTTTGTCATCTACCCAACTGATGCTCAGTACGGCCGGGTCGGCCGACGACCAGGCCGACCGATACCAGTCCGGGTCGTCCGGGTCGATCACGTTGTCCACATTGCGCGGAGGGTTCCCGTTAGGCCAGTTCCCGGTGGGGAAACCGAGGTCCGGGTCTTCGAACAGCACGGGAGGGTTCTTGGCATCGGCCGGAGTCAGAAAACGCGGCACCACCGCGAACACCTCGCGGCGCATGGCCGGAGAGATGGTCGTCCCGTTGAAAAATACGTTGCTGTCGGCGATCACCGTGGGCGCGCCTTCGTCCACGATAAAACCGCCCACGATGGTGATTCCGTTGGCCTCAAACGGACCTTTCGTGTAAAGCAGACCCTTGAACAGCGAGCGGTCCGGCCCATCGCCAAACGCCTCCATCCCCTGCCCACTGAGCACCGCGATCTGCTCGTTGCTGGTCACCTCGACCGCCCCGTTGAACTCGCACTTGCCCGTCACCACCACCGCACCCACACCTCGGAACGCCCCGTTGACGGTCAGATTCCCGTCCACGAAAAGGAAAGCGTTGTCTAAGCGCAGGTCGCCCGACAAGGTCAGCGTCCCCTGGCGCCGCGCGTTCCCCACCAGGGTCAGCCCGGTCAGCACCTGGGGCAACTCTTCGTAGTGGATGTTGGGGTTCGACTTCGGGTCGAACTTGGCCAGGTCGAAATCCGGCACCGGCGCCCGCTGGCCCCAGGGCGCGCGCACCTCGCCTTCGACCTTGGCGCCGTTCAGGTGAACCTGACCGCGCGACTGCAGATCGCCCGTGATGGTGGTCTTCTTGTCCAACACGCAGGCGTCGTTCGACTCGCTGTTGGTGACCAGATGCCCCGGCTCGATCTCGTCCTTATCGACGCTGTAGCCCGAACCGGGAACCCAGGGGCGGTCGTCTTCGGGCCGAAAGGCGCCGATGAACGAGTTGGTCACCGTGACCGGCCCGTCGCAGGCCATGGAGACGGGAAACTCGGGCAGGTGGACCACCACTTCGATCTGACGACGCACCCCCCCGCTCTCTCCCACCCCGATCAGGTGGGCCGTCTGGTCCGGCACGACGCGCTGCCAGCCGTCGGGATGTTCGCCCAGAAAGTTGTTGGTCGAAAACGGCTCGCCCAGACTCTTGTCAAAGGTCAAAAACCCCCGACTCCCCTCGGGTAGCCCCAGCCCCACACCGTCGATTAGCACCGGCTTTTCTGCCCCCAGGTCGGCGTGCAGGCGGGCCAGCCCCTCTTGCACCGCCGACTCGGCCAGATTGCGAGCCACCGCCAGGTTGGAAAGGCGGGTCGAAACGCGCAGGTTGGTCACCGAGACGCCGGCCGCCGTAAAGCCCGCCAGCAGCGCCAGAGCCGCCACGGTCAGGACCAGCCCCATGGCGCTGCCTCGACGACCCTGTCTGCCAGAAACCCTCATCCCAGCCAAGGATATCAGACCACAGACCGGACAACAACGAGCCGTTCAACTCCGAAGTAGCCCGTAGTTTTCTCCACGAAAGGCCCCCGACTCACAAGCAGCCAACCCTGGCCCTATGACCGACCTTCGTCTGCTCAGTGTGAACCTGGGCCAGCCCCGACCCAGGGGAAAATCACGCACAGGGATCCTCAAAGCGCCCGTCGACCAACCCGTCCTCCTGACCGAGGGGGGCCTGGACGGCGACTTCATCGGCAACGCCAAGCATCACGGCGGTCCGGATCAGGCCGTCTACCTGTACAGCGCCGAAGACTACGCATGGTGGGAAGGCCAGATCGGCCGCCACCTACCCCACGGCACCTTTGGAGAGAACCTGACCGTAAGCTCGTTCGGCCCCCGCCCGCTACGAGTTGGCGACCGGATCACGGTCGGGCCGGTCGTCTTACAACTCACCGCCCATCGCACTCCTTGCGCGACTCTGGCCGACCACATGGGCGACCCCGGCTTCGTGAAAAAGTTTGCCGAGGCTAACCGGGGCGGCGCCTACGCCCGGGTCCTCCAAACCGGGACCCTGCAGCCGGGAGAAAGCCTCGGCATCGAGCCTGCCCCCGACAGCGCCCCCACCATCGACGACCTGTTCGCCCTCTGGCACACGCGTAAGAAAGACCCTGACTTCATGCGCTTGGCGCTGGAAGCGCCGCTGGCCGAACGCGCCCGCAAGGCCCTGAAAGAATGGCTGGCCAAAGCCGAGGCCTGAGCCGCAGGCCAACGAGGACCGAGCCTACAGTTTCACGTCCAGCAGCCCCACCGGCACCACTTCGTAGTCGTTGGCGACCTCGTTCCAGGACAGCACCGGCAGGCTGGGAAAGTTCGCCTCGATCAGCCGGAACAGGGGCAAACGTAGCCCCGGCGCCGTGATCAGCACCACCGTCCCCTCCCCTTCCAGGGACAGGACCACCTCGTTCAGGCCGTGCAGCAGCGTGGCGCTGGTGTCCCCGTCCAGGTCGAACAGCAGCCCCAGCGACGGCTCGGCCAGCTTCCCGCGAAGCCCGCTCTCCAGGCGCGGCGGCAGGGTGATGGCGGCCAGTTCGGGCCGCTCGCCGCTGCAGGCCTGGCAAATCGCTTCGCGCAGCGCCTCCCGCACCTTCTCTAACGCTAACTCCGCCGTCCACGACGGCCTCCAACCTTCCAGCAGAGCCGACAGGATCGCCTCGAGGTCGACCACCGAAACCCGCTCCCGCAGCAGCAGCCGCAGCACCGAATGGACAAAAGTCGGCGAGACCTGCAGCCGCTCCATCTCACGCCCGTAGACCGGCGCCCGAGCGCACAGCGCCTCCAAAAGGCGTGCCGTATCGCCAAGCGACAGCAGATGGAACGCCCGGCCGATCACCGCCTCCGCGATCCCTTCCACCGAGTCCCGCTCTAACTGGATCCGGGCCAGGCGCAGGCCGCGAGAATAGACGGCGCAGTCTGACGCCTCGACCCAGGTCGGCTCGGGGAGTTCCAAGCCGGTCCGCAACGCCACCGTCCGTGCCACCGCGCTCCAGGCCTCCTTGACGACCGCAAAGCGATGGGCCGGGCCGCGCAGGGTCAGGTCGGGAAGCGAGGTCAGGCGCAGGCCTTCGCCAGAGGAAGAAACGATGGGAGAAGTCATAGCCCCGCCTTCGACTATATCCCGACCGTTTCCGCCGTCGAGGTCAGCTTGGCGGCGGGGGTTGGAGTTGGAGAGGTCGGGGTTGGAGAGGCAGGGGTTGGAGCCGGAGAGGCCACGGCCGCTGGAGGGGTTCCTCCCACCTGGGGCGTCCCTCCCGCCTTCGGAGTCGCTCCCGCCTTGGGAGCTCCCTTGGCGCCCTTGGCCGGAGCCTTCGGCTTGGGCGGCTTCGGACCCAGCGGCGACTTCAGCGCCGCCTTCAGCACCTTGGCCGCCAGCGGCGCCGAGTAGGTGCCGCCGTAGCCCTGATTCTCGAGCATCACGCAGACCGCGAAAAGCGGTTTGTCGGCCGGAGCAAAGCCGATGAACCAGGCGTCCGGCTTGCCACGAGGGTTCTCGGCCGTGCCCGTCTTACCGGCCACCTTGTAGCCTTCGACCACCGCTCCGCCGCCCGTCCCGCGCTCGACCACCGCCCTCATCGCTTGCGACACCGCCGCCGCAATCTTGGCGTCGACCACCCGAGTGGCGATCGGCGGCTTGTCCGTCACGAACGCCTCGCGACCGCGAAGTTGGGCGCGATAGACGCGCGGAGGAACGTCCAGACCGCCCCGCGCGATGACCGCGCAAAGCCGAGCCATGCCGGTTGGGGTGACCAGGAAGGTGCCCTGACCGATGCCCGCCTGGGCCGTCTCGACCTGGCTCCCGTCCTCTGCCGGAGGCAACCCTTTGGCCAGGTCGCGAAGGTCGGGCGAGCCCGCCAGCACACCGGTTCGATGCATCCACTTCTCCAGCTTGGGCAGACCCAGCTTCAGCCCCAGACCGCCAAAGGTCACGTTGCAAGACTGAGCCAGCGCCTCTTCCAGGCTCAGCGAGCCGTGGCCGCCCGCGTGCGAGTCGACCATGGTGTAGTCGCCGATCGGCAGACCGCCTCCACAGTAGAAGACCGTTCCTGAGGTGGCCACCTTTTCGGACAGCGCCGCCACCATCGTCAGCACCTTGAAGGTCGAGCCAGGGCTGTACAGACCGCCCAGCCCGCGATGGAACAGCGGCGCCGCCGGGTCTTTGGTCAGGTCGTCCCAGCGGTCGCCCAGATGCCTGGGATCGTACGAAGGGTAGCTGGCGGCCGCCAGAAGTTCGCCCGTGGGCACGTGCAGCAGCACGATGGCGCCGTTGCGACCGGCCAACAGATCGTACGCCTGCTGCTGCAGATCGGCGTCCAGACTCAGCACCACGTCGGGCCCCTGCACCCTTTGCAGCGGCGCCACGCCTTTCCCCTCGACCAGATCTCCCGGCCGCTGCCGGCCCTGCAGCATCAGGTCGAATTGCCCCTCCATCCCGGAGGCGCCCAGGCGGATATCGAAGTAGCCGATCAGCGAAGCGGCCGCCTTGCCCAGCGGATAGTTGCGACGGACGCCGGTCGAATAGGCCAGCGGCTTACCGGTGCGGTCGAGCAGACGTCCGCGCAGTTCCGGACGAGAGATGTTACGCGGGTTCTCCTTATCCTCGGTCAGTTCGTAACGCGACCAGATGGCGAAGTACCAACCGGTCAAGATCGGCAGCACCATCAGCAGCAGCGCCACCTTGCCCAGGTTGGCGATGCGCTCCTTAACCGGCATCATCGATCACCTCCAACAGGGCCAGAGCGATCATCGAAGCCAGCAGACTGCTGCCGCCGTAGGAAAGGAACGGCAGCGTCATCCCGGTCAGCGGCAGGAGGCGCATACAGCCGCCCACCACGACCAGGGTCTGGGCTGCGAAGCTTAGCCCCAGGCCGGTGGCCACGAAGGCGCCAAACTCTTCCGGGCAGCGGAACGCCACCCCAAAACACCAGGCCACGACCACCGCCAGCAGCAGCAGCAAGGCCAGCAAGCCCAGCAGCCCCAACTCTTCCACGAAGGCCACCGAGATAAAGTCGGTCGGCGCCTCCGGCACCAGCCAGGGCTGCCCCAGCCCCCAGCCTCGTCCAGTGAAGCCGCCCGACGACAGGGCGTAGAGCGACTGCACCGACTGGTAGCCTACGCCCTTGGGGTCGATGAACGGATCCAGCCAGCCGTAGAACCGCTCGCGCACGTGGTAAAACGCCATGTAGGCCGCCCATGCGCCCAGGCCGGCCATACAGAACGCCAGCCCACACAGGTCGGCGCGACCGGTAGCGACGTAGAAAACGCCGGCAAAGATCAGCCCCAGCAGCAGCGCCATTCCCAGGTCCTTCTGATAGACCAGGGTGGCTTCCACGGCTGCCGCCACAGCGCCCAGCGCGAACACCGACCAGTGAGGGATACCGCTGCGGTCGCGCGCGAACGCCACCCGCACCCAGGGGCGGAAGCGGCAGAAGAACGCGGCCATGAACAGGACGAAGAGCAGCTTGACGAATTCCGACGGCTGGATCGACATCGGCCCGACGATAATCCAGTTCTTGGCTCCGTGACGCTCGGTGCCGAAGGTGAACACCGCCGCCTGCAGCGCCAGGATGGACAGCCCCAGCGGCCACAGCGCCCCCTCCAACTTCCTCAGATCCGGCCTCCACCAGAGCAGTCCGGCCCGCGCCCCCACCGCCACCCACAGCCAGGCGGCCTGACGTAGCGCCAGACCCGGATCGAGACGCTCGATCATGACCCAGCCGGAAAAAAGCAGCGTGATGGCGGCTAGCTGCAGCCCCCAGTTTCGGGTCGAACGCCAGGCCGCCACGCCGGCCAGCGCCACCGCCCCCAACCCCAGCAGGGAGGGGGGAGTGAAAGTCAGGCGGCCCCAGCACGACAAGGCGAAGGAGCCGAACAGAAAACCTAAAGCCAGGAGCAGCGCAACTAGTTGCGCCGGCGCTCGACTCGTACCGTCAGCTCGCCGATGGAAAACCATTGTCCCTCCTTCAAGATCGCGTCCCCCCGCGTCTCTTTGCCTTCCACCAGGTAGCCGTTGGCCGAATCGAGATCTTCGACCAGGCAGGCGCGCCGGCCGCCGAACACCCTCAGGTGCTGCTCGGAGACGAACGGGTCGTCCACCCGCAGGTCGCACTCCGGTCCCCTTCCCACCAGCACTCCGCGCCGGATCGGCAAGCCTTCGGCGGGCGTGGTCTTGTCCGAACCAGCGGTTGGAACCAGCCAGAAATTCTCGTCGGGATCCTCGTCGGCAAACAGATCGGTGTCGATCGGGCTGGGCAGATGGGCCGGGCTATCGGCGACGGCGTTCCAGAACGTTCGGTACGCCAACGCCACGATCAGCCAGAGCACGGCCAGAGCCAGCAAGTTGCCGGTATAAAGCAGCATGTCCATAACCGGGACCTTTCGCCACGCCCCGGCGCGTTCTTCCCGTTTCCTCAAGGTGTATCCGAGCGCGGAGACGGTATGCATCCCGAAGAATCGAAGTGGAGACACAGCCCAGGAGGGGCTTTCCTCGTGGTGAACCTGACCGGTTATGGAATGCTTATTTATCGCCGGTTTCGAGACCAGCGCGCGGGCGGCTCAGGCCACCGGGCGGCTGACCGATGAAGGCGCTCAACGAGAAGATCTGAGCCTGGTCATGCTCTCCCAAGAGGAGGGCGGCGGCTACACCCTGCGCGGCGAAGGGGTGCTGGCCGCGCGCCTGCGCCTGGGCGGGCGCGACGCCTCGCTGTCCGAAGGGCTGCGCTGGATCGGACTCGACGAAGACCGCATCGCGGTATTAGAGGGGCTGATGGAAAGCGGTGGCGGCCTGGTCGTGCTGGCCGCGCCCAGCGCCGGACTGAGTCTGGAGACGGCCCGCAGTCGCTTGCTCGAGCAAGAACCCAGCGCCTTCACCACGGTTCGTATCCTGAGCGCGGGCACCGCCGAAGACCCCGCCCTGCGGGTTCAGACCAGCGTCGGCAGCGAGCCGGCCACGGTACTGCTGCACACCCTGCGCGAGCGCATCGCGGTCGAAAAGCGGGCGGTGCGCCGTGCCGCCGACGCCCGCGACCTGGAGTATCTGAAAGACGCCGTCTACGACTTTCGCGAAACCGCCCAGGTTCTGGAGATCCGTCACGTGCCGTACGTGGTCGAAGAGATCGTGGTCAACGTCGAGCGCTACTTAGAAGAGCGAGAGATCGTGGAAAAGATCCGCCAGATGAAAGTCGAGATCGAAGAGCTATGAGATGGGTGCACATCAACCTCAAAGACGGCACGGCGGCACGCCTGTCCGTGTCCGAAGACGGAGCGATCGACCATAGCGAGCCGTGGACCTCGCTGCGCTTGCCGTCGGGTCACGAACTGCTGGTGCCCACCGAGGCGATCGAGGTGCGCGACGACGAGTTCTACCTGCCCGTGGCGCTCGAGGATCTGGGGCTGGAGCTGACCGGGTCGCCGGAAAGCGTGGTCATCCCCGTGATCGCCGACGAACTCGAGATCATCCACCACACGGTCGAGACGGAAAGGGTGAAAGTCAAAACCACCCTGGAACTGCACGACGCCCTGATCGACGAACGGCTGCGCTCGGACCTGGTCGAGGTCGAACGGGTGCGCATCGACCGCGAGGTCGGCGGCCCGCAGCCCGTCCGTCAAGAAGGCGACCTGACCATCATCCCCATCGTCGAAGAGGTGCTGGTGGTGCAGAAGCGCTTCGTCTTGAAAGAAGAAGTGCGGGTGCGACGCCGTCGCGTCGACCTGCCTCACCAGGAGACCATGAAAGTGCGCCGCCAGCGGGTGGAGATCGTCCGCGAACCGGCGAACCGCCAGGAGTGAAGAAAAAAGCGCCCGTGACGGCGGCCAGCCGAGCCTTGAAATCGGCCCAGGTCGACTTCGTCGACCACCTCTACGACTACCAGGAGAAAGGCGGCACCGCCGTCTCGTCTCGCGAACTGGGGGTGGAAGAGCATCAGGTGATCAAGACGCTGGTGTTCCAAAACGATCAGGCGAGCCCGATGATCGTGCTGATGCACGGCGACCTTCAGGTGTCGGCCAAGGAGTTGGCCCGCGTCGCGGGCCATCGTTCGGCCGAACCGTGCCGCCCCGAGGTCGCCGAACGGCACACCGGCTATAAGGTCGGCGGAACCTCGCCGTTCGGGCTGCGCAAGGCGATCCCGGTGTACGCCCAGGCCAGCATTCGCGATCTGGACCGGGTCTACATCAACGGCGGCGCTCGCGGATATCTGGTCAGTCTGCCGGTCAGCGACCTCGAGCGCGTGCTGTCCCCCAACTGGGTCGAGGTCGCAAGAGAGCGATGAGCGTGCTGCAAGAAGCCCTGGAAGGCCGCTTCGGCCTGAGCGCTTTCCGACCGGGCCAGGTCGAAGTGATGGAGGCGCTGATGGACGGACGCAGCGCCGCTGCCGTCTTCCCTACCGGCGCGGGGAAATCGCTCTGCTATCAACTGCCGGCCGTGCTGTTAGAAGGCGTCACCCTGGTGGTCAGCCCGCTGCTGGCCTTGATGAAGGACCAGGTGGACAGCCTGCTGGCGCGCGGCATCGCGGCCGCGCGCTTGGATTCGACGCTGAGCGCCGACGAGGTCGCGCAGACCTTTCGGCGAGCCCGCCAGGGCGAACTGAAGCTGCTGTACGTGGCGCCCGAGCGGTTCCAGAACGAGCGATTTCGGGAGTCGCTGTCGGGTCTACCGATCTCCCTATTCGCGGTCGACGAAGCGCACTGCGTGTCGGAATGGGGTCACAACTTTCGCCCCGACTACCTGAAGCTGGCCGCCGCCGCCCGGGCCTGCGGGGCCCAGCGCGTCCTGGCGCTGACCGCCACCGCCACCCCGCGCGTGCTCGACGACATCTGTCGCACCTTCTCCATCGAGACCCGGGTGCGCACTCCGTTCTATCGCCCCAACCTGATCCTTCGCACCCTCACGGTCGAGGGCGCCTCGGGCAAACTGGGGGCTCTGCTGGGAGAGCTGGGGCGGGGCCCCACGGTGGTCTACGTGACCCTGCAGCGCAGCGCCGAAGAGCTGGCCCGGGAGCTGCAGGAGCGCGGCTATCCCGCCCGCCCCTACCACGCGGGGCTGGACCCCGAACTGCGGGCCGAGACTCAGGACTGGTTCTTGAGCAGCCCCGACGCCGTGGTGGTGGCCACCATCGCTTTCGGCATGGGGATCGACAAAAGCGATATCCGAGCCGTGGTGCACTTCGACCCGCCCAAAAGCATGGAGAGCTACTCGCAAGAGATCGGCCGAGCCGGTCGCGACGGCGGCGACGCCCACTGCCTGTTCCTGTTCCATCCGCCCGATCAGATCCCGCTGCGCAACTTCGTCTACGGCGACACGCCCACCCTGGCGGCCCAACGAGGACTGCTCGAAGAATTGTTCCAGGACCCCTCGGGCGGCGATCTGGTGCTGAACCTGACCGACCTGAGCAACCGTCACGACATCCGTCCGCTGGTGCTGCGCACCTTGCTGACCTATCTCGAACTGGACGGCTGGTTAGAGGAGCGCACCCCGATCTATAGCTCTTACCAGTTCAAACCGCTGGTCCCCTCGGCCGAGATGCTGGGGCAGCTGAAGGGCGAGCCGCGCGACTTTATGGCTTCGCTGTTCCGCCAGGCGGTGAAGAAGCGGGTCTGGTTTTCGATCGACCTGGAAGGCGCGGCGCAGACCCTGGGCTGCCCCCGCGAGCGGGTGGTCCGAGCGCTGGACTACTGCCAGGAGCAGGGCTGGATGGAGGTCAAAGCGTCGGATCTGCGCCATCGCTACCGGGTGCGCAGCGCGCCGCCCGACCTGGACGCACTGGCCGACGAGATGGACTTGCGCGGGATCAAACGCGAGAACGCCGAGCTCGAGCGGTTGGAGCGGGTGATGTCGCTGGCGGGCGAAGGCGGCTGCCTGGCCGCGCGCCTGTCGCGCCACTTTGGGGAAGAGCTAGAACAGCCGTGTGGTCGCTGCGGCGACTGCCAGGGCACGGACAAAGGGCAGGCGCCGCCGCTTTCCACCGCGGACTGGTCGCTGCCCTCGCTGCCGCCGGAACTTGCCGACCCTCGTCTAGCGGCGCGTTTTCTCTGCGGCATCTCCTCGCCCGCGCTCAGTCGCGGCAAGTGGACCAAGGACCCCCGCTTCGGCAGCCTGGCCGAGGTGCCGTTCGGCGAGGTGATGGAGGCGGCCGCCGCCTCCTCCCCTTGATCTCCCCTCCCACAGGCTTCTAGGCCCGGCTCTCCTCGCAGACCACGCTTTCGGCTACCTCGGCCACCTGCTGATCCTCTTCGGTCAGGCGGGTTCGTTTCCAGCCGCCCTGAGCGAACCACAGCGCGGCCACCAGCGCCACCGCCACGTTGGTAATCGGGAACGACCACCAGACCCCGTTGGCGCCCAGCGTGGTGTGTTTGGAGAGCACGTAGGCCAGGGGGAACTGGAACATCCACTGCGAGACCAGCGCCAGCACCATCGCGCTGACCATGTTGCCGGACGCCCGAAAGGTCGAAACGATGCACAGTTGCACGCCGATCCCGCCCCAGGCCCAGCTCATCACCCGGACGAAATTGGCGCCTTCGGCGATCACCTGAGGATCGTTGGGGACAAAGAACGCCACCAGCGACTCGGCCAGAAAGTAGGCGATCAGGCCGACCGCGCTGAGCACGGCAAACCCCGCCCGGGCCCCTAACTTGGAGGCCTCGCCCGCGCGGTCGAGTTGGCCCGCTCCCATATTCTGTCCCACCATGGTCGAGACCGCCATGGACAAGCCCATCGCCGGGATGGTGATCACCTGCAGGATGTTCGAACCGACGCCGTACGAGGCCAGCGTCAGGGTGCCGAACGAGGTGACCAGGAACGACATCACCATCAGCCCCAGAGCCCGGGTGGAAAGTTCGACCGAACCGGGGAAGCCCAGCTTGAAGGCGCGTTTGATGTAGGGGAAGTCGGGCCGCAAGCCGCGCAGCGAGAGCTGAATTCCGTGCTGCCCCCGAACCATGATCAGCAGGCCCAGCGCGGCCGCGATGGCCTGGGTGATCAAGGTCGCAATGGCCGATCCTCGTACCCCCTGGGCCGGGAAACCGCCCCAGCCGAAGATCAGAAACGGGTCGAGTAGGAAGTTCAGCACCACCGTGCCGCCCACGATGTAGAGCGGCACCCTGGTCTCTCCCACCCCGCGCATCAGCGCCTGGAACATAGCGTAGGAGAAGACGAAGATCATCCCCACGAACGAGACCCGCATAAAGCTCAGGGCGCCGGTGTAGACCTCGGGAGCGACGCCCAGCAGCGTTAGCAGACCGGGGGCCAGCAGGTAGCCCGCCGCCCCTAAGATGACGGACGAGAACAGCACCATCATCATGGTCTGGGCGGCCACGTGGTTCACCCGATCCTGCCGGCCGGCGCCCATGTACTGGGCCGACAGAGTGGCGCCGGCCATGGCCAGCCCGGAACCCAGAGCGATGACCAGAAAGGTCACCGGGAAGCTGACCGACACGGCCGCCACTGCGGCGGCGCCCAGGCGGCCGACCCAGAAGGCGTCGGTCATGTGGTAGCCGGTCTGCAGCAGGTTGCCCATGATGATGGGCAGCGACAGTTTCCAGAGGGCCGGCCCTACCGGACCTTCCAGTAGCATCTGGCGTCGCTCGGCTAGCACCGAGATGGCGCCCTTGGATGGTTGCTCGCTCAAAGTAAAAACTCCATGCAAGGTGAAAGACCTCGCTGGGAGTGGGGTTGCTCACCCGAAGGCCTTCCCCTTGTCAGGGAGCCTCGGGTCGGGGGGAGGGAGGGGGTGGAGCCATCGCGCCCCAGTGCGGAGCCGGAGGGCAGGGCGGCCCCCAGTGGGCGGGCCCGTGGCCGTGCCCGGGACCAAACAATGGGCGTCTCCCGCGCGCTCCGACCAGGTAGCCCAGGGCGCCGCCGGTCAGGAACAGGACGGTGGGAGGCACCCCGGGCGGTCCGCCGCGACGATGGCGGCGACGCTCCCGGGGGCGCTCCTCGGGCGGGCGGGCGGGCGCGCCGGGGGGGGGGGGGGCCCGCTCGG
>JAEXNA010000009.1 GCA_023447635.1 Vulcanimicrobiota bacterium
CCCCCCCCCCCCCGGCGCCCCCCCCCCCCCCCCCGCCGGCCGCGCTCAGCAGCAGGCTCAGCGCCAGGATCGTTCGCCCCGCGTACCTTTGGAGGGAGCGGGTCGAGGGCCTGAGAATCAAGCGGCCGAGGGATAGGCTGGAGGATTGGGCAAATGGCGGAAAGCGACTGGGCACGGCTCGGAAAGTCCCTTCTGTTGATCACAGGGCTGACCTATCTCCGGCTTTCTCTCTTGACAGGAGCAGAGCCTCTTGGGCCTTTGACCCGAGCCTGGCTGGGGCTGTGTGGCGCCGGCTGTACGGCGGTAGCTCTGCTAGCGATGATGTCTCGTCGGGAGGCCCGTTCTTGAAATTCGTACTCAAGCCGCTCGCTGTGCTGGCGCTGCTGGGACTGGTCGCCAGCAACACCACGGCGCTTCTGCTGCTGAAAACTCAGGTCGACTTTCTCTCGATGGGGTTCAGTGGAGGGAAAACTTTCCTGCTCCTGGCTTTTCTCTTCGCCCTGTTTGCTACCGAACGTCTGCCCTTGCCCTGGCGGACCTCCTGGAACTGGCTACTCTTTCCTGGGGTGGGGCTGCTGCACCTGATCGGTCTGGTCGAGCGGTACCTCTTTTGGAGCCCTCTCGGCGAGCCCTGGCGGGCCTATCAAGCCGCCATATCGGACGGCCGCTACAGTTCGACCCGCCTGGCCCACCTGCACGAGCCAAAAGCTTGCATGGCCTGGCTGCTGGGCTATCGGGGCACCGGTTTTGATAGCGGCTTTCAGTTCTTGCCTTACTTTCCGACCTGGCTGCTGGCGGGGCAGGCGGCTCTGCTGCTGCTGACCGCTGCGGTGGGATTCATGGTGGTTCATCACTATCAGCGCCAAAATTCGACGGCCAAGACGCTGACGCTGGCCCTGTCCGTGTTTGCTTTCGTCAAGGTGTCGGTCGACGGCGGTCCGTTTTCGACCGAAGCGATCGTCCCGCTGTTTTTCTTGCTTGGCTGCCTTTACGGCGGTCGGGGCGTGAAGCTTGGCGCTCTGCTGACTCTGGTGGTGCTGCCGTTCGACCTCTGGCTTTTCGGCGGCTCTCTGGGGTTCCAGGTGGGGAAAGCGGTGGGCGGCTACATGCTGCTCTGCGCTCCGCTGCTCTGGGAAGAGGCCAGGGAGCGGGAGAGCCTGGGCGGCCTGTTCGCCGTGGTGGGCTACTGCGGTCTGCTGCTGGTGCTGCCCTGGCTCTTTTTCCGACCGGGGACGGTGGTGTCCCGGCCGCCTTATGCGCAGGGGACGCTAGCCTACAGCTACACGGCGCTCACTCCGGGGTCGACGGCGTACATTTTTAGTCCGGGCGAGCTTCAGGGATTAGAAAAGGTTGGACTGCAGCCGGTCGAGGTCTGGAAAGAGTTGGGTATGCAGGTCTGCCGGGCCACGGTGGTGCGCGAGACCAAGCCCGGTGAGATCGCTCGCGCCTTTGGCTTGAACATCAGTTGGCAGCCGGTCACCTGGTTTCCCCGGCCCATCTATCACGACATGACGGGGACTTTCCCTAAGGAGCCGCCCGCAGGCTGGCCCCGTAGCAAGATGGTGCTGGCCTATAAGTGGCAGCCGCTCGAGGATGGTAGGGTCCGGATCCAGTTGGCCTTGCAGGGTGGAGGTCTGGCTAACGCCGCTTACGCTTGTCTGCCCGAGGGGAACTTCGTGGCCACTCGCTACTCGTACTCCGAGCGTCAGCCGAATATGAAGGACTGGATCCACGGGCCGGGCTGGGCCGAAGGTTTGCCCGCCTTTGGTCCCGCCTTTGGGCCCGCCTCGGGTCCCGCCTCGGGTCCCGCCTTGGGGCCCGGCGGCCAGGCCCTGCCGTGAAGGAGCCGGGAAGCTTCAGTCAGGCCGAGTGGGCTCACGCAGGACGGGCTTTGCTGGCCTTATCTGGCCTACTTTGCCTGGCCCTGGCGCTGTACCGGGGCGGTGGGGTGGTAGAGTTGATGTTGAGGACCTACGTCGGCCTTTTTGGCGCTGTGCTGGCGGGGTTCGCCGTTTCCAGCGCCCGGAGACGATGACCCCGCTGTGGCCCGAGCCGCAGGGGGGCATGCTGCTCTTTCTGGTCTGGCACTTCTTCCCGGCGATGCTGCTGAATCTGGTCTTGTACCTGGGCGTGCTCTATTTTGGTCAGCCGTCGCTGCTGCCGCTAGACCTGCGGTTCCGCTCGGGCCGGGAGAGATGGGTGGGCGACGGCCGAGGGTTCAGCAGCTTTCTCTGGGGGCTCGGAGTGATCGGCTTCTGCGCGCTGGTGCAGGGACGAGGCGATGACCTGGTCTCGGTGGTGGCGGGGGCTCAGATGGGGATGATCGCTCTGAGCCTGGTCAAGCGTCGCCTGGGGCTGCCTCGTGGAACGGCCTTTCGTCCCTGGGAACACGTGGATTTTGCCCTGGGAGCGATGCTTTTTGGGGTGGCCGAGGGTCGGCTCTCGATAGGGGCGGGCGTTCTGGGGGTTTTGCTTTGCGGAGGGATTCACTGGGGGCTGGGTGGAGCCATCAAGGTGGGCGTAGGCTGGCTGCTGAGCCGGCGGAAGGTGGGCGCGTCGAGGGATCAGAACCTGGCGGGATGAGATTTCGTATCGCACTGCTAGGATTGTTGTTGACGCTTCCGGTGTGGGCCACCGGGGCTCTCTACCAGGTACGGGCCGGCCGCCTGCACATGACCGAACCGGGCATCACCGTCGACGTTCGCTACCCTCTGGTGCAGGGTTTGGGCGCCCAGGTCGACCCCGCTTTCAACGGTATGTCCAAAGGGCGCGCCCACGAGATGGTGGCCGAGTTCGAAAAGCAGGCCCGGCTCTCGATGAAAGAGGCTCCGGATGCCCCGGGCACCCAGGCTCAGTCGCTGAACGTGGATTTCGAGACCAAACATCTCAGCGACCGCTTGCTGGCGATCCTGGTCAGCGGTGGAGAGTACACCGGCGGAGCGCACGGCAACCCGATCTACTACTCGCTGCTGGTCGACCCCAAGACGGGCCGCAAGGTGAACGTGGCCGACCTGTTTGCTTCGGGTACGGACTATCTGGCCTTGCTCTCGAAGCTCAGCGAAGAGCAGTTGCGTCCTCGGCTCAAAGAGCTGAACACCGACGGCAAGTGGATGGCCGAAGGCACCGCCGCCAAGGCCGAGAACTTCCAGGTGATCTGGCCGGGCGATAGCGGGCTGTACGTGCTGTTCACGCCTTATCAGGTCGCCCCGTACTCTTCCGGCGCGCCCCAGATCGTGATCCCCTACTCTAAACTAGGGAAAGCGCTGAGCGACCGGTTCTTCGACAACTGATCGGCTCTCGGTTTCCGGTCTTCGAGAGAAAGGCGCCCACTGGGCGCCTTTTTGATTTCGCCCTCCCGCTCGACGAGCGGTGGGGGAGGGAGACGGTCTGGTAATCTCGCTCACATCTTCGGGCCGTCGGGAAAGGGTAAGCTGGGTCTACTCAGAGGAGGTAGACGGTCTTGCTTGGCATTCTGAAATCCTGGTTTTCTAGGCCCCCCAAAGAGCCTGCGGTCGAGGCGGTGTTTCACGGCCGATTCTCCCAGCGTTTTCGGCTGGGGCCCGTCCCTTTAGAGGGAGGCGCAATGGTTTATGGAGCGTTAGGTTCGGCTCCCTGGTTTAACCCGCGCTCGGAAGCTGACCGTCGGGTCTTGATGGAGGACCACCCGGCGGTGTTAGAGACCGACGACCCCGCGGTGCTGACCGCCCTGGGTCAAGAGCCGTGCGCGCCTCATAGCCACGCTCTGCTGTATCAGCCCTGGCGCGAGCCGGACGAGCGTGGCGTTCGCCTGCTGGGCGCCTTGACCGGCGAGATGGCCAGGGCCACCGGCGAGGCGTTAAAGGGTAGTCCGGTCGAGCATCTTTATCTGGTCACCGGTGGAATTCTGCCGGGCGCGCTGACCGAGTTGCGCAACGCGCTGGGCGGGCATCGTCTGAAGACTCTGGGTGTATTCTGGTACTTCAGCGGCGACGACATGACGGACGACCCTCGGGTGGTCGACGACATCGTGGCGCTCTGCCAATCGAGCGGGACCGAGCGTCTCTCGATTCTGACCGCCGCCGTTGACGCGGTGGTCGAGCAGAGATTGACTCGAGGGCTGGAGGAGGCGCCTTTGCTAACGGAATGCTCTGTTTTCGAGAAGGACGACCAGGCTCGCTATAACCGGTTCCGGACTCCGACACTCGACGCGCTTTTGCGGAAGCGGGCGCCGGCGGTTTCTATCGCTTCCTGAGGGCGCTACGTTCGATAGGCTCGCTGTTTCGCGGGAAAGAGAGCCTTATTTCGCCCCGCATTGTGCTCTTGATCACATGTGGTTCCGGCGGACTGGCTTTATGCTCTAGTCGTGAAAGATCTGCCTGGACCCAATGACGATAGCTCTGGCCACTCGCTGCCTAGGGAGCTGACCGCTTTCACGCGTTTGTTAGCCGAGCCGCTGGTGACGGTAGGCTCGTCGTATCGTTCTGGCTCGCACCCCGTGCTGCAGGTCAAGATCGCTGCCGAAGTATCGCGCAGTCCTAAAGTCGGCCTGGTGGGCACCTTGATGTCCGAAGGGCGTGCCGCGTTCATCGCTCGGAAGTACCGCGCGGCCCTGGTCAAGTTTCTCGCCGTGGAAGAGTTGCTGCGCAAGTATGGCGACATCTTGATCTCTGACGCCGACGGCGATATCCCTGATGAACTGGAGTTTATGAAGATCCACTTCTATCTGCTCTCGGGTCAGGCTGGGGAAGCGTGTCGGACGCTAAAGAACCTAAACTATAAAGGGACTTCGTACCTGGCCCATCGTCGCTATGCGATCCGCTACGAGTTGGACCCGACGTACTGGCAGAACCTGGGCACCGCTTTGCGCCAGATTTTCTCGACCAACGGCTGCGGACGGATTTTTGCCCTGCTTGGCTATGTGACGGTGATGGGCCCTCAGCCCTACGTGGCGAAGAGTCTCTCCCTGGAGTTGGGCTTCACTCCCCACGCGGGCGACGACGTGTTCCAGCCGTTTTTGTTGCGCCACCACTGCTTGATTTCCGACAGCGCGCCTGGCGACGGTCAGCTGCTGCCGGAGTATCTGGCCACCGAGTTTCATGTGACGCCCCTGACGGTGCACCAGAACGTGCTGTACGTCGGTTCGGCTCGTCCCCTGACCAGGGAGGCCCGCGCCGAGATGGCGATGCGGGTCGGCTTCGAGGTGGTCGAAGTTCCCGTGATCCCCGAGCGGATCACGGTGCGCAACCGGGAGATTTACGAGATCAAAAAAACAGCCTGATTTTTTTGCTCAGGGTGTTGACCGCGAGAGGCAGGCTCCCTATAATGAGCTCCAGCACGTGGGCCTATAGCTCAGCGGTTAGAGCAGCCGGCTCATAACCGGTTGGTCCCTGGTTCAAATCCAGGTGGGCCCACTACATACGAAACAATACGGCCCGGTGGTCTAGCGGTTAGGACGTCGCCCTTTCAAGGCGAAGATCGCGAGTTCAATTCTCGTCCGGGTCACCACTAGTGTGGGCGAATAGCTCAGTTGGTTAGAGCACCTCGTTTACACCGAGGGGGTCGGGGGTTCGAGTCCCTCTTCGCCCACCAAAAAAGGCTTCCAGGAAACTGGGAGCCTTTTGCGTTATGCGAGGTTGTCGCTGGCGCGAGCGGCAATCTTGCTCGTCTCCCGAGCGCAACGCGACGTTGCCTCGAGGAGAGTAGCAATCTTGCCCGTTTCCCCAGCGCAACGCGTTGTCGTCGGCGCGAGCGGCAATCTTGCCCGTCTCGCCAGCGCAACGCGACGTCTACCGAGACGAGGCCAACGAAAAGAGCGAGCCCTGTAGGCTCGCTCTTTTCGTTGGGACGAAGACGTCGTTTGGGCGAAGGTTGCCGTCTAGACTTTGGCCTTCTGGCCCTCGACGATCTTGCTAGCCAGGTCTTTGACCGGCACCAGGATCAGGTCTTCCACCGCCAGCGGATCGAGATACTCGTCCCTCCAGGCGACGTCGCGCTCAGTAACCAGGCTCTTCAGGTTCTCGTAGCGCTGACGCAGGTCTTGCAGCACTCCAACCTTCTTCTGCCGGCTCACGTCTTTCTGGAACTCGAGATGCATCAGCACGAGCTTTTCGACCCGGCCGCGCGGGATCAGCGGTACGATGGCGATGGAGCGTTTGTCAGCGCTGCCGCGACCCAGATAGATCGAGGCGTTGCGGACGGCCCACTCCTTGGTGCCGACCAGACGTGTCTCCTTATCGGAACGAGACGGCATCGAGGCGGCCACTCCCACCTTCTTCAAGGTGGACAGGGTCGACTCGTCGTCGGGTTCGCCCAGCGCGCCCAGATTCTCGACCTGGTAAAGGGTGGCTCCCACCACCTTCTCGACCACCGAGTTCAAGGAGCGCAGTACCACGGCGTCGCGATACGGCACCGCTTCGGCCGACAGGCCCAGTTCGGTGAACGGCTCGAACACAGGGCCCTCGAACACCTCTTCCGTGCGAGAGATGCCGACGGTGATGGTCTTGGCCTGATGCTTGATAGCGTCGATCGGACGGGACAGTTCGTGGATCGCTTTCGAGACCACCGAGATCAGCGTTCCGACCAGTTCGCGAGGGTTGCCGCGAGCCTGGAACTCGGCCGCAAACTGCGACAGCGAGCGGGTGCCCACCAGGTAGCCCAGCAGCGAGGTCAGTTCCGTGGCCACCTGAACCGAGAGGCTCGAGTTGAACCGGCCCAGCACCAGGTCTTCCTGGAAACGACGAGCCAGACCGACCACCTTGGCCAGGTCGCGGCCACGGGGCACGCCGCCGTCCACCGTGTAGAACGACACGGCCAGGGCACGAGCCTCGCGCAGACGCTCGGCGCCTTCGTCGATAGCCATCGCGCAGAAGTAGCCCCACAGGTGCCCAACTACCACGTTCAGCAGCACCGAGGCGCACTGGGACGCCTTGGGCACGGAGATCACTCCGGCGGCATAGGGCCCGAACGATTCGAAGTCTTCCGAGCAAACCACGATCGGCACGGATTTGTGCGAGCGGAAGATAGCCACCTCTTTGACCGCGTCGCGCAGCGCTACCTGGGTCAGGCCGGCCGTCAGGATCAGGGTCAGCGGCTCGGACGACAGGTCGATGTGCTTCTTGTCCTCGATCTGGTCCGTCGCGATGGATTTATAGCAAAGCTCGGCCAGCTTGATGCGGATCTCGTCAGCCGCCGCGCGCGTCACGCCGCTTCCCACCACGGCCCAGTCGCGCTGGGCCGGAGCGTACTTGCGAGCGAGTTCGCGCACCTTGCTCTGGGTCTCTTCGCCCAGCACGTTGTTCATCAGAGCGGGCAGACGTGACAGCTCTTCGAGTTCGCGGTAGAGGTCTTCTTCCGAAAGCACTCCCATCACCTGAGCCAGGCGGAAGACCAGCAGATATCCGGCCACGACCTGGGAGTAGAACGCTTTGGTCGAAGCCACCGACATCTCGATGTCGCGACCGTCGCTGGTGTACAGCACGCCATCGACCTTGAAGGTCATGTCGCTGTTGCGACGGTTGACGATGCCCACCACAGAAGCACCACGCTCGCGCGCCATGTCGATGGTGCGGTTGGTGTCGGTGGTGGTTCCCGACTGCGAGATCGCCACGATCAGGCAGTCGTCCATCCGCTCGGTCATGCGGTAGCCCGAAAGCTCGGTTCCCTTCATCGCGCCGATAGAGAGACGGTTCCCGAAAAGCTGCTCCATGAAGATCGAGACCGCCTGGCCGGCGACCGCCGCGGTACCCTGACCGATGAACAGCACTCGTTTGATCGAGCCGTCCACGACTTTATTCAGGATACGACCAGGTAGCACCGATTCGCCAAGGCTCATTTCGACCCGATAGGGGTCGCGGCGCAGCACGAATTTGCCGCGCAAGGTTTTCTCGACCGAGGACGGCGCCTCGGAGATCTCCTTGTGCAGATAGTGACGGAAGTCTTTGCGGTCGATGTCGCGAGTGGTGATCTCGGCCGACTTGACGTCCTTCTTCGACAGGTCCAACAGGCTGCCGTCGAACGCCAGCGCTCGGATCGCCTGCCAGTCGCCGTTCCCTTTTTTGTCCAGGATCAGGATCTGGCCGGCCGTCTCGGGATGGCCGGGGACCCGCTCGGTGGTACCGTCCATACGAAGGAAGCGGGGGGTCTGTTCGACCACGCCGTAAAGCTCCGAGGCAAACACGTAGCCTTCGGTCATCAGGCCGACGAACAGCGACTGTCCCGAACCCTTCAGGGCCAGGTAAAGTCGGTCGGGATCGGCGGTGGTCTCGAGCACGATCGCGAAAGAGCCCTCGCACTCGCTGACCATGCGACAGAACGCCTCTTCCGCCGAAGCCGCTTCAGCCAGGTGGCTGTCGAACAAAACCGGCACGATCTTAGCGTCAGTGCCGATGTTGGGCGAGATGTGGCGCCCGCGAGTCGAAGCCAGACGGGCCTTGATCTCTTGGTAGTTGTCCACGTCGCCGTTGACGCAAGCGGTGGTGAAGTGTCCCGAGAAGTTGCCCGGTCGGGCGTTTTCATCGAAAGTCACCTCGTCGACCGGGTGACAGTTGGGCTCGGAGATGATCCCGTTCGAAGCCCAGCGCGAGTGGGCGTAGATGACCGACGAAGAGCCCGGGAAGTTGACCAGTTCCCAGAAGAACACGTCGCCCGTCACGCTTTCGTAGAGCGCTCGCACGTTGTCGCCAAGCGCGCCCACCTCTTGAGCGACCTTATAAGAGAAGAGAATCTCGACCTTGTCGCCGATGGGGAACACTCGAGAGGCCATGTTGACGAAGTCGCGAGGCTGCTGGCGCTGCTCCCAGGCGATCCGTTCTTCGCCTTCCCAGAGCGCGAGGAAATCGTTGTATTGGGCCGAGCTGACCGTCAGGCGGATGCTGATACCGCAAGAGTCGCGTCCGCGCACTTCCATGCGGCCGATGTTTTCCAGAGCGACGACCAGCTTCCAGGCCTGAAAAAGGCGTTCCGGAGTGACCTCTCGGTCGGCGGTCAGGCGCTCCATTCGCGGCAAAAACGCCAGTACGTCATCGCGCACAGCCCAGGTCAGGTCGCGGGCCTGCACCAGCACGTTGTTCCAGCGCTCGAGTTCGGCGGTTTCCATCCCCTCGGAGTTCTCGAGGTCGTCGGCCAGACGAGACTCCCACTCGGTCAAAGAGCGAGCCCAGCGCTGGGCCTGCTCGCGCCGCTGAGCTTCGATGGCGATGGCCCGAATCGAGGAAAATTCCTTCAGTAGCTGGGCTTTTTCGAAGAGCGATTCCAGTTCGGCAAGCACGGCCGCGTCGGCCGAATTTCGGACTGAATTGGCCAGTAACCGCTCGAGATGGGACTCGAAATCGTCCCAAGAAAACGACTCACCATGATGAGTCTCGTACACTAATCCTGCAATTCCGCACATATCCGGGGCCCATTCTCGCACCCCGCGAAGCCAACCTTCCCGCGCCTTCTAATATGGGATTTTCCCACCAGAGCAGAGAGGGAAATCCCTGGTTTCTCGCTTTCCGAAGGTCGCCCCACTTATCCCTGGGGGTATAGGATCCGATAATTCTTTCACGGACTACGATTCGACCTTGAGAGGGAATGATTTTAGCACGAAGTATTAATCATGACTGGATTAAGGATCTAGCACAATGCCGACACGTATAGCTGACATCAGGGGATGTTGCTGGCGGAGGTACTGCTAGCCACCACGTTGTTGCTGGTAGTAGCTTTGCTGTTGCTAGGCCTCATGCCCACCGCCGGAAACGCGATGGCCAGGTCGCGCAAGCACGGGCTGGCGGTCGGTTTCTGTCGACAGGAGCTACAGAAGGCAAGGAACACGACATTCAAAGACCTTGCCAACGACCTGCGTACGACTCAGAGCCAGGAAGTCCTGAAAGGTCAGACCGTCACCACCTCGTTTCAGATTCAGCGTCGCGTCACGACCGTGTCGGAACGATTGAAGAAAGTGGAAGCCACGGTCTCCTGGCCAGACAGCGGTCTGGCTTATGTTCGGATGGTTACGGTGGTGCGGGGAGAGCCATGAAGCGTAGGGGGGGGTTCACGATTGCCGAGGTGCTGGTCGCGATGGCTATCGCAGGGATGCTCATGGCCGTGGTGGCTTCGCTGCTGGTGATGGTGGGGCGTAGCTACGAAGAGCAGAGAGACCGTGCCAGCCTGCAAGGCGAACTGCTGCTGGCTCGGGAGGACCTGTTGGAGAGGCTGACCGGCTCGGCGCTGCCGCTGCTGCCAGCGACGGGCCAGTTGGTTTCGGCGACTTTTTTGAAACGGGGTGTGCCCCAGTACAAAGATGGACTCCCTCAGTGGCAATCGTACGTGGGCTACCGTAAGAACGGCACGAACCTGGTGCGCTCGACGCTGGACTTCACCCCCTCCACCACGCTGCCCGACCTTCCCTCCAACCTCAACAGCCTGGCGACGGCCAGTAAGATCACGGTGGCAAGAGATATCAGCGATCTGACCTTTACACTGGACGGCAAGCTCCTCGACACTCAGGTCAAAGTCCAGAGCCGCTCCACCACTCTCGAGGGGACCTTCACCTGCCTGTTAGAGGATGGATTGCTCCTATGAGGGCCAACGAGAGAGGGCTGGTTCTTGGCCTGGTGATACTGCTCATCCCTTTGCTCGTGGTGCTGACCATGGCGATGGGAACCATGGGGCTGACCCAGCTTTCTCTACAGCAAGCCGTCTATGCGCGGTCGGCCGCCTCCGAGGCGGCGCAGGCCGGACTGGCACTGGGGGTTGAAAAGCTCAACGAGGACAACACCTGGACCGCAGGATTCAACGAGGTACAGCTTAGCACGGATCCGCCGACTCATTACACAGTATCCGTGGTCAACAACCTGACCGGCACGACGAACAAGACCTCGGGGACCGTGACCGTGCCTCCCGGGTTCGCCTACTTGACCTCGGAAGGGACTTTCCGCGGCGGCTATCCCCAGCAGGTCTTCGGAATGGTCAGTCTGGGCGACGTTTTCCCCTACGCTATCGCCTCGGGTAATGTCGTGAACATCGCTTCGGTCAACGCGGTGGCCGGATCGATCAAGGCGAACAGTTCGATCTTCCTGGGTGTCGCACTGCTGCAGACTCAGGCTGCCTCGGTCGTGGTATCCGGCGGCAACATTCTCAACGTCGCCCTGGTCACCATGGGCGGGGGCAAGCTGGTGAGTCGAGGCGTGGTCGCGCTTCCGCTCCTTGTGCTGGGAGCGTCTTCGATCTCCTCGAACGACACCTCTGACCTGTCGGCGGCCTTCATTCAAGATGGGCAGGTGCGTCGAGCGGTGATCGCCGGTTCTGATGAGCGGGCCATCGAAGAGATGGCGGTGGCTTCGGGGATGACCTCGCTTGCCGATGACGGTTTGATCAAAGTCGGCCGGGGGGACACCACCCTGGAAGAAGTCGTGCGCGTGGCCACGGGGGGGAAGAAGGGTGGATAGGACGTTGGAAGCTACAGATCCCAGCGAGAAGTATGTCGAACTGCTGCTTCAGTTGGCCGAGATGTCGGATGCTCGTGACCCCTACCAGCAGGGCCATTCGAGTCGCGTGGCGCGCGGCTCGAAAGCGTTGGCGCTGCGCCTTGGCTATAACGAAAACGAGGCGCGGGTGGTCGAGGAGGGAGCTCTGCTGCGGGACTTGGGGATGCTCAAGATTCCGCTGGAGATTCTTCATCGGCACGGCCAGTCGACCCAGGAAGAGGTCGGGAAGCTACGTGAGCACACCGTTCTGGGCGAAGAGATGTGCCGAGACCTCCCACGGCTGAGCCACCTGCTCCCGATCATCCGCCATCACCACGAGCAGCCCGACGGCAAGGGCTATCCCGATGGGCTGAAGGGCGATGCCATCCCTCGCGAGGCGCTGCTAGTGGCCGTGGTCGACGTCTTCGATTCGCTCTTGTCCGACCGACCGTACCGGCGTCGCTTAGAGCAGGCCGAAGCGGTGGCGATGCTGCGCAAAAACGCGGCGCGAGGATGGCTGGACAGCGCCCTGGTCGAGGGGTTGCTGGCGATGGTGGCCGAAGAGGGGTGGTACGAGATCCCGTCCAGCCGCCCCGCCCCGCGCTAGGGCGCTAGTGATGCCCGCGACGCAGTTTGGTCCGCCGCACCGCAGGCGCCATGATTTCTCGCACCAGTTCCCGATAAGATAGCCCGGCGGCTAATCCGATGACGGCCAGATCCGAGACCTCGGGGACCAGGCCGGGCAGCGGATTGCACTCCAGGAACTGCGGATGACCTTCGCGGTCGAGGCGGAAGCCGATGCGGGCCACATCTCGACAGCCCAGCGCTTTGAACACGGTCTTGGCGGCTTTGGAGAGCGCTTTCTGCAGTTCGGGCTCGAGCGAGGCCGGGCAGTCAAGTCGGACATCCCCGCTGCTTCCGGATTTCTGTTCGAAGCCGTAGATCGGGTGTTCGATGCCCTCTTTGACAAAGGCGACCTCCATGATCGGAAGCACCCGGGGAAGCTTCTCGCCCAGCACACCGATGGTGAACTCGCGACCTTCGAGGTACGGTTCGACCAGCGTCGGCTGGCTATAGCGACGAACCATCTCGGTCACCACCGCCTGCAGAGCGATGTCGCTTTCCACCACGGTGGCCTTGCCCACACCCTGAGCTCCGCCTTCGGCCAGCGGCTTGACGACGAGAGGGAAGGCGAACCCCTTGGGAAGCCGCTCCTTGCCGGTGGTCATCGTGATCCAGTCCGGCGTGGCGACCCCCGCCTCTCGCACGATCCGTTTGGCCAACCCTTTGTCCAGGGTCATACACAGACAGGCGGGGTCCGAGCCCGTGTAGGGGATATCGAGCAGTTCCAGGATCGACGGCACGTGAGAGCCGCGATTTCGCCCGCGCATCCCCTCCGCGACGTTAAAGACCAGATCGAGGTCGGACCCCGCTACCTTTTGGGCAAAGTCAGGATTGGCCTCGAGCCCCACCACCTCGTGCCCGCTCGAGGAAATGGCATCAAAGAGCGCCTGGATACTGGAGGGCGAGTCGAACTCGGCCGGCCCCTGTTCGAGCCGCATCTCTTCCGGGTCGAGCACTTTCAGGTTGTAGGCTACCCCGATGCGAAGACTCTTTCGCGGCTTGCTGGCCCGTGGCTTCAGCCCGTGGCGCTCGCTAGCCAACTCGATGATCTTCTTGAGCACCGCGCGCTGCAGGTCGGCCTCTTCGGCCAGCGATTCTCCCGGCAGGGAGTCGGCACCGCTCCAGGTGTGTCCGGCGGCGGCGAACATCGAGGTGCCCGGACGAAGGGAGGGAAGAGCGTTGACCTCGATGACATAGGGCTTGCCGCCCTCGCTGACTCGAAAGTCGACCCGGCCAAAGTCGCGCACTCCGGTCGCTTTGATCGTTCTCTCGGCGTAGTCCAGCAGATGGGTCCGCAGGTCAGCGTCCAGGCGAGCCGGCACCACCACCTCGACACCCGGGGTGTGCTTGGCTTCGAAATCGTAGATGTTGTGCTGACGCTCTTCAGAGAAGCTGTACTCACAAGGCTCGAGAGCCTGGCCCAGGTAGGGCACGGTGACGTCGCGGCCGCTCACGAACTCTTCCACGATCAGTCCGGCGGGGTACTGTTCCAGCAGCAACCGGACGAGATCCGCCAGTCGGGCGAAGTCTTTCACCACCGAGTCCTGGCTGATCCCTTTCGAGCTGCCTTCAAAGTTCGGCTTGACGATCAGCGGAAACTTCAGATTGGCGACGGCTTCTTCCAGCTGTTCGACCTCTGTCAGGAAGAACCAGGGCGGAACCGGGAGACCGCGCTCCAGCAGGGCCAGTTTGGTCAGATGTTTATCCAGGGTCAAGGTGCAGCAGTAAGCATCCGAGCCGGTGTACGGCAGCCCCATCTGCTCGAACAAGGCCGGGTAGAACCCCTCGCGGAAGCGCCCTTGTTGGCCTTCGGCCAGGTTGAAAACCAGGTCGGGAGCCAGGGCGTCGAGGCGGGCCACCAGATGGGCTACAGGACCGCCTACATCGACCCGGTCGACCCGATGACCCAGATGAAGCAGCGCGGAGGTCAGCCGTTCGATCGTTTCGGGAGCGTCGAACTCGGCCTGTTGGGGGCTGTCATCGGTCTTCAGGTTGAAGGTCAGGGCGATGTTCACGAAGCGCTCTCCTGCGAAGGGGTTAGGGTGTGGGCGTCGGCGTGGCTTTGGCTGCAGGCAGACCCTTCAGCCAGGGGAGGACGGTGGGAGTGAGGCGCTCGACGATCAGCGTGTAGCCTCGCTCGGTAGGATGGATACGGTCGTCCTGGTTCAGTTCGACCGAGCCGGCCACCCCTTCCAGGAAAAACGGGATCAGCGGCACGGCTTTCTCCCTGGCCAGGTCAGGGTACAGGCTCTCGAAGGGGCCGGTGTAGTCGGGCCCCAGGTTCGAAAGGGTCTTCATTCCGGCCAGCATGACCGGAATGTCTCGCTTCTGCAGTTCGTCGATCAGGGCGCCGATGTTCTCTCGGGTCACCTTCGGGTCGATGCCGCGCAGGCCGTCGTTGCCCCCGGTTTCCAGGATGACCGCGTCGGGCTCGAGTTTGAGCACCCAGTCCAGGCGGGAGCGAGCGCCGGACGAGGTCTCTCCGGACAGCCCCGCGTTGACGACCGTCCAGTTCATCCCCTCGACCCGCAACTTCTTTTCGAGTTGGGCGGGATAGGCTTTATCGGGATCGACGCCCAGCCCCTCGGTCAAGGAGTCGCCAAAGGCTACCAGAGTCGAACCCTTCTCGACCGGGGTCGAGGCCGCAGCGGGGGAGG
>JAEXNA010000012.1 GCA_023447635.1 Vulcanimicrobiota bacterium
TTTAGGAAACTGCCAGGTTTTTGTTCTCGAGGCTCCGGTTAACCCCGGAGCCTCTTTTTATTTATCGAGGTTCCCCCTATGGCCGCTGCGCGTCCAGGTGGGCGAGACTCCGGCTTCGCCTTCGTAATGCCTTCGGCTTTAGGAACTGCCAGGTTTTTTTTAAGCCCAGCTAGCAATAGCGGGGCTTTTTTGTATGTCCAGATTCCCACGTGGCCGCTGTGCGACCAGGTGATTCCCCACCGGGGACGCGGTGAGGGCCAGGCCGAACGTGGCGGTTTGACGCCGATGTTTACCGGTTTGAAACCGGGCTTTTCTGGTTTGGACGCCGGTATTTCGCGGCTTGAAACCGGAAAACGTTGGTTTGAAACCGTCGACGCCGGTTTGACCGCGGAGCCCGGTCAGTGGTGACCGTGGGTTGTCTCCTCCGTCCGGTTGAGCGAGGCGCGGATCTCTGCAACGGCTCGGGAGTACTCTTCGGTAACGCTATCGAGCAGGCTTTTCCATCTTTGAGGGAGCGGTTCAGAATGCTCTAGCTGGGCTGCGGCCTGGGATAGCTTGGTGGCCCCCAGCGAGGCCGCTGCTCCGCGGAGTTGATGGGCGATCTGCTCTACGCTGCGCGCCGCCCGGTCCTCGATGGCCTTCCGGAGTCGTGCTAACAGTTCAGGGCAAGACGCCTCGAAGATTTCCAGAAGGGAACGGTGAGCCTCCGGCCCAAGGGAGCGCAGTTCGCGCTGTCGAGCCTCGTCGAGTCGGCAACACGGTAGCAAGTCCGCCAGCAGAGCTTGGATTCGTTCGGGGCAGACGGGCTTGCCGATGAGATGGAGGGGCTCGTCTTCGCGGATCTGGTCCTTCCACAGGTCAGGATCTCCCGAGACGATCAGGACCAGAGTCTCACGACCCAGCCACCCTTCGCTCATCATACGACGATAGACAGTCGGACCGTCTTGCCCTTGCAGGTGTCCGTCGATGGTCAGGGCGCGATAAGAACGGCGAGAGACCATGGCCAGAGCACTTTCCTCGTCGTGGGCCTCATCCACCAGGAACCCCATCTGCGTAAGCAGCCTCACCAGATAGGCACGGCACACCGGGTCGTCTTCCACGACCAGGGCTCTGGTGCCAATGGCTTTCTTTCCCCCCTCGCTTGCGATACGAGGGGCCGGCACGGCGAGTTGACTGAGCCTGAGAGGCGCCGCCAGACTCGTCGCGTCCGGGTGGTCACAGACGTTTGGCTGGCGAGTCAGGAGCAAGCGGCGAGCGACCTGGCCCAAGCTGCGGTCGAAATGAGAACGCCCCTCGGAGTCGAGTTCGTTGGCGACGATCAGGTCGTAGTTCACTCCGGCCCAGTCGGTGGGTGGGCCCTGGCTGACCGTCGCGCCTAGCGCGCTGAACTGTTCGGCGAATGCGGCTTGTTCTGGAAGGTAGTCCGAGAGCGCCAGCACCGAGGCGCCGGCCAGAAACGGACCAGGGGGCCGAGTCCCGGGCACCGGCTCGAACTCGATGTCTATCCAGAAGATCGTGCCTCGGCCCGGTCGGGATTCAACTTGAAGTCTCGAGCCAAGCAGATCGAGCAGCCGGGTGCAGATCGCAAGCCCCAGGCCGTGCCCTCTCTTTCGGTCCTCGCAGTTTACCTGGGTGAACGGCTCGAAGATTTTCTTCAGGACCTCGGCGGGGATTCCTCGCCCCGTATCCTCGACCATGAAACGGAGTCGGGGCAGCTCTCCTTCACCCTTCAGGAGGCGCATTCTCAAGGCGACATGGCCGGTCTCGGTGAACTTCAGAGCGTTCTGAGCCAGATTGTAGAGGACCTGACGAAGTTTGACTCGGTCCCCGTTGAGCTTGGCCGGGGCCGAGGGGTCGCAGACAAGGAGCAGGCGAACTTCCTCTCGCATCAGAGTCTGAGAGAGGAACATCGCCAACTCTTCCAGGAGGTCGAATGGACTGAAAGGTTCTTTACGGACATTCTCTCGCTGGGCTTCGAGACGGCTAAGTTCCAGCAGATCGGTGACCAGAGCCGAAAGCGACGAGGTGCACTCGCAGATCACTTGCAGATACTCTCGCTGCTGAGGGTTAAGGTCGGTTCGCGACATCAGGCGAGCAAAACCAAGCAGCCCGGTCATGGGGTTGAGGATCTCGTGGCTGACCATCGAGGCGAACTGTGCCTTCTTCTGGGCCTCGAGTTGGGCTTGGGCCTTGAGCGCTTCTGATTCGCTTTGCAGGGCCTGCCGCTCGACAGCGTAGGCTAGCGCCTTCAACAGAGACGAGCGGTTCAGGTCGGGTTTGAGCAGGCAGTCCTGAGCTCCCGCTTTCATGGCCTCCAGGGCCTGGGCCCCGCTGTCTACAACGCCAAGAATGAGCACGGGAGTGTCCGGAGCCGCTCGGCGAAGGACCGCGAGGGCTTCGAGTTCCTCGGCGTCAGGGAGAGTGTTGTCGAGCAGTACGACGTCAAAGTGCTGCTCTCCCAGCCGAAGCAGGGCTGGCCCCAGGCGGCATTCGCGGCTGACGCTGACCGAAGTGTTTTTCAAGACTTCGAAGATCAGATCCGCGTCGAGCGGGTCGTCTTCGACCAGCAGAACACGGAGCGTGGTCTCGGTCAGCGGGTTCCAGAGCACAGGGCCCCCGACACCCGATTCGTGAGTGCTTCTATGAGCGACTTGCTGTTGGAGCGGTAGCGACCCTGCCAGAAACGTTCGTTTCCAGCAACGCTACGCGCCCTCGTCCGCTTCGAGTCCGTTTTCACGTTAGTTTCCCCCCGACTCTTTCGAGCCAGACTA
This sequence comes from Vulcanimicrobiota bacterium, assembly GCA_023447635.1. Taxonomy (GTDB): domain Bacteria; phylum Vulcanimicrobiota; class Xenobia; order Xenobiales; family JADMJV01; genus JAEXNA01. The sequence goes on from JAEXNA010000012.1 coordinate 2,772, forward strand.
CTGAGTTCAGACCTGTTTTTATCGGATGCCTTAGTTCAGAGGGTACACCCTAATGGACGAGAGGAAAGCTCTTGCCGACCGTCAGTATCGTGGAGATTTCTGCATATTGTGAAGAAACAATCACTGCCAACCTTGGCGGGAAAAATAGCTCCGAGGAGTAAGTACACTGGGGGGACGTCTGGTGTTTCTGGGTGTATCGGGATCGCTTGGGAGGCGGTGCGATGCCTTGGAGTAAGTACGCTAGCATTTTGCTAGTCGATGCTGATAGCACGACAAAAAAACATCTGGAAGAGTGGCTTCTTCCACGCGGATACGAGGTCATCTCTGCGACGACGGCCGATGCGGCTATGGCGCGCCTGGACTGGGGAAAGTTTGATCTGATCATTCTCTCGTCTTTGCTACCAGACCGTGACGGCTTGGGCGTATGCCGAGATGTCTGTCGACGACGTTCGACGCCAGTTCTCATGATCAGTGAGAACGGCTCGGCTTTTGACGAGGTTGCCGGCTTGGAGGCCGGCGCCGACGATTTTCTGGTCAAGCCGCTCAAGCCCGAGGTCACACTGGCCCGGGTTAGAGCTTTGCTGCGCCGAAGTTATCGAGCAAATCATCACGATGTGCTCCATATCGGCGACCTGCAGATCGATCGACCTCGGCTACAGGCCTCATTGGATGGGCGAGTGTTGCCTCTGACTCCGACGGAGTTCAAGTTGCTCACACAACTCGCCCTGCGGCCAGGCTCTCCGTTGAGCCGGGACGCTCTACTTTCGGCGATCTGGAATACAGACTACGTGGCTGACAAACGACTTGTCGACACGCACGTTCGGAATCTACGCCGAAAACTACGCCAGTCGGGATCGACGCTGTCGATCTACGGGGTACGCGGGGTGGGCTACCGCTTGGCAGCCGACCCCAAGGAGGAGCCACCGCCCCCACACGTTGGCCCCCTCGCTCCAGGAGAAGTGACGGTGCCAGGATCCTGGCGGCCGTCCCAGACATTGGAGAGCCGCTTGTTCCAGAGCGGTATGCACTAGAAGGAGCCCGGGGGGGCGACGGTCGGACAGAGTCCCGTCCGTAGAATGAAGAAAGGAGCCCAAAGAGGCTCCTTTCTTCGTTCTAGGATTTAGCTCACAAGTTCGACTAGTTCTCGACGGCTCTTTCTTCGAGCAGAGTGGCGCGGGGAGCGACCGAGGCGGCCAGGGAGACACCGGCTTCCATGAACAGGGTCTTGCCACCCAGTCCGACCGAATCTTTGTCCCAGGTCGTGGCGACCGTGTTGCCGAAGGTTGCCAGGCCGGAACGTACGCCGTAGCTGACGCCGTGGGCGGCTCCGCCGATGACCGAAGCGGCTCCGGAGAACACCTTCTCGCCGATGTTGAGACGGTCGTCGGTGAAAGCCGCGCCGATCCCCTTGGCGGTCTCGGTGACGGTTGCGGCGGCAGCGGTAGCCAGGCCGACGACTCCGCCGACCACAGCGCCCACAGCGCCCATGACGATGGTCTTGGCAGCGCGGATCAGCGGGATCTCGATAGGGCGCTCGCCCTCTTTGAGCTTGTAGTTGCCCAGCTCCTCGAGCTCTTCGCGAATGCCGGAGCCGAACTTGGTCAGTCCGCCCTTGACATCGCTATAAGCTTCCTTGGCGCCTTCGCCAACCGTGAACTGACGGGGAACCTTGTGGTCGATAGGACCGGTGCCTTCCACGGCGCCCCAAATCAGGGAGACCGGAGCGGCGATGACACCGCCGACCAGGGAAGCGGCCACACCAGCAGTGGCAGCCACGGTCTTGAGAACCGGGCCGTACTTTTCGGTCTTCACGATGTTCTTGAGCATCGAGCCGGTGACCTTGAAGGTCTCGGGCAGTCCACCGGTGACGTATCCGGCCGTGCCGGAGAACGCGCCGGCCAGGCCGGACGCGGCGTAGTTGGCCGAGAGGTAGGTCTTATCGACGATCTGCTCGACGATGGTGTCGCTGGAGGAACGTTTTTCCGCAGGAGCGGCGCTGAGCGTATAAGGGCTACGGGCAATGGTGTTGGTCGAGATGTTCATCTTAGCGCTCCCAGGCTTCTTTCAGGACGGACCCCGCCAGGGCGGCGGAGGCTTTGGCGGTGTCTACGACAGGTTTGAGAGGGCCGTGTTTCCAGCCGTCGGCAAAGCCGCGGGGCACGGACTCTTTCAAGCCTTCTTTGACCAGCCCGTAGGGGATAGCCACAGCGTGCAGGGGGGCTGCCATAACGCGTCCGACTTTGCCTTCCTTGATGCCGGAGACGGCTTCTTTTCCAGCGGTGAGCAGCCCGGCGCCGACGCCGGCGAGCAGGCCGACGATGCCGGAGATTCCACCGGAGACGACGCCGCCAACGATGGAGAATACGGGGGAGAGAACCGGGATATCGAACTTCTTCTCGCCGGGCTCGAGCTTCTTAGAGCCCAGCTCTTCGAGGCCATCGATCCAGCGGCCGGTCAGCGAGAGGTTGTCCTCTTTGTCGCCGTTGAAACGGGTGTTGGTGTATTCGGCAGCGGAGTCTTTCGGCAGCACGTCCTTGACTTCGCGGCCGGCCTGGATGGCCTGGTTGGCACCTTTGAAAGCGCCGTAGAGAGGAGCAGCGACAATGTTGAGGGCAGCGGCCGGAATGGCGGCCAGGGTGCCCAGGAATTTGATGTTGGGTCCGAGGGTCTCGGCCTGCCAGAGGTTTTCGGCAATTTCCCAGCTCAGGCGAGGCGAACGAAGTGCGGCGATTCCGCCTTCCAGAGCGGCTCCGGTGACCAGGCCGGCGGCGCCGTTACCAAAGTCGCGAGAATCATCGTAGCGGTCGGCGACGTGATCGGTGTCGCGTTTGATACGGAGCTCCTTCTTAGGAGCCTCGGCGGCCTTGGCGGCGCCGACATTGGCCGACGAGTAAGCCGGCACATTGGGAGATATTCATAGCGTCTATATCTTCCTACGCCCGCGAAAAGCCCGGGCGCTTTCTGTATTCTTTATGTTTTAAGCATAGACGTTTGGTCTGAAAGAACCCTTGAAAACGGAGCGGGAGAATGGACCAGGTTGTTAACGTTGGGACAGGCGGGGCCTCCAACAAAAGAAGGCCGACCCCGATGGGTCGGCCTTCCTAGAACTCGTTGCTCTCCTAGAGCTTGCCGAGCAGGGAGAGTAGGCGCTGGAACGCTTGCTCTCTAGCCTTGGCGTTGGCGGGACTGGCGTCGGGGGCGGCCCCGGCTCGCATGAAGCCGTGACCGGCCTCGGGGTAGGTTACGGGCTCGAAGGTTTTCCCAAGCTCTTTGAGCGTGGCCTCGGTGGCCGGCACCGTGGCGTTCACGCGGGCGTCGTTTTCCGCATAGAAGCCGTACAACGGGCGAGCGATCCGAGACAGGGCGGTCTTGTCGTCGGGAGCGCTGCCGTAGAACGGGAAGGCGGCGAGCATAGTGTCGCTGTGGGTGGCGAAGTTGAACGTCTGCGTGCCTCCCCAGCAGAATCCCACCACGGCCAGTTTCCCGTTGGCAGCGGGCAGCGACTTGCCGTAGGCGGCCACAGCTTTCAGGTCGGCGGTAACCTGCTCGGCCGGCAGCGTACTGATAGCTTTGCGAGCGGCCTCGACGTCCGAGATGGACCCGGTGCTTCCTCCGTCCGGTCCCATGCCGGAGAGTAAGTCGGGGGCGATGGCGATGTAGCCAGCGGCTGCGAGTTCGTCGCACTGCAGCTTGACCCAGTCCGAGAGGCCGAAGATTTCGTGGATGACCAGGACGACGGTGGCCTTCTTGGCGTTCTCGGGGTAGGCGACGTAGGTTTCCACCTTGCGCTCACCCTGGGGCACGGTGACCCACTCGAGGTGTCGAGGCGACTCGGCCAGTTTCGACTTGGCCCAGTCTTGTCCCAGGGCGGGTGAGAGGAGAAGGGCAGCGAGCAGTAAGGGGCTCAGCAGACGCGTTTTCATAAAGCGACTCGTTTCTTCGAGAGATTGGAGCTTGATATTCAAGCCTTCTTGCGTGCGTCCCCGCTCCACCATCGCCCTTGCTGCTCCGGGATGGGGAGGGGGCATCCTCTCGGGTGCCTGCCGCCCGACCGTTGCCTCAGGGAAGAAAAAAAGCGCCCCGAGAGGCGCTCTTTCGCGTCGATGAGGAGACGGCTTAGTCGCGACTGCGCAGTTTCATCATCAGGCGCAGGATCTCCATGTACAGCCAGATCAGGGTGACCATCAGTCCGAAAGCGCTGTACCACTCCATATATTTGGGGGCGCCGTTCTCGACGCCCTGTTCGATGAAGTCGAAGTCCAGTACCAGATTCAGGGCGGCGATCACCACCACGAAGAGACTGAAGCCGATGCCCATCAGACCGTTGTCATAGATCATCGGAACACGAACGCCGAACATCATCAAGGCCAGCGACGTCAGGGAGACCAGCAAGATGCCGCCCATCGCGGCGAACAGCCCCAGTTTGAAGTTTTCGGTGGCTTTGATGAAGCCAGACTTGTAAGCGAAGAGCAGGGCAAAGAGTGTCCCGAAGGTCATCCCCACGGACTGGAAGACGATGCCAGGATACTGCGATTCGGCGAAGGCCGAGATACCGCCGATGGCCAGTCCTTCGAACAGTGCGTAGGCCGAACCAGAAACCGCCGACCACTGCGGCTTGAAACAGGTGATCAGGCAGGTGATGAGTCCGCCGACCATGCCTACCAGCATCAGCGGCAAGATCAGGCCGGGGTTCGTGTAGAAGGCTCCCCATGTGACGGCAGCGCTGGCCACGACTAGACAGAGAAAGAAGAAGGTGCGATGGATGGTTCCGTCCAGCGTCATCCTTTCGGCGGGCGAGTAGACGCTGCCGCTGTAGGTCTGGAAGGTCGTTTCTTTGAGTGTGGGGTTCCCCGTGCGTAATGCCATAGCGAGAGTATAGGTAATATTTACCCTATTGCATAGGACTTTAAGAAATCTTTCATGCCTGGCCTGTTCTCTATTGAACGACGACGGAGCGGTCTAGCGTTCGACCAGAGAGTACTCGATCCGTCCCAGGTCTGGCTCGCTGGCCACTACCTTGACCCGAACCGGCATCCCCAGCGTCAATCGGCGCTGCGGACTCTGGGCGCTCACCTGTCCGGCCTCCCAGGGGCCATCAGGCAAGCTCTCTAGCGGAAGCAGCCCCTCGACCAGCGAGGCGTCGAGTTGCACCACCAGTCCGAAGGGTAAGACTCTGGTGATATGGGCATCGAACTCCTCGCCCAGGTGCCGCTGCATGTACGCCGCCAGCAGCATTCGGCGCCGCAACGACTCGGCTTTGGCGGCGGCGCCGGCTCGTTCGTTGAGGTGCACGCAGAGCGCCTCGACCTCGGGGTCGCTGACTTCGAAGTGGCGGTCGCCTTTCAAATAGCCTTTGATCAATCGGTGCACTGAAAGGTCGGCGTAGCGGCGCAGCGGCGAGGTGAAGTGAAGATAGAGTGGGGCGGCAAGGCCTAGATGCAGCGCGGGCTGCACGGTGTAGGCGGCTCGACCGAGAATGCCGCGCAGGACCGAGCGGATAGCGGGCTCCGCGGTGGCCCCAGCGATCTGAGCGTCGAACGCAGCTAAGGCTCCGGGGCTAAGGTTTCGCGCGAATCCCGCCTCGTAGCCGAAGTTGTAGGCGCACTCGGAAAGGGTCTCCACGCTTTCCGCATCCGGCAAGGGATGGATTCGAAACGCCCCGGGCAAGCCGCGTTCGACCAACCAGCGAGCCACGGCTTCGTTGGCGCAGACCATGAAGCGCTCGATCATCAGGTGGGCGTCGGTGCTGCGGGAGGGCGCGGTCCCCTCCACCTGCCCCTGGCCGTCGAGTTTCACCTCGGCGGACTCGGTCCCAGAAAGGTTCATGCCGCCTCGCCGTTGGCGGAAGACGGCCAGGCGAGCTGAAGCGGTGCGAAGCCAGGGCAGAATATCCGTGACCTTGTCGAGAGCGGGAGTGGTGTCGCCGAACTCTAACCAATCGGCCACTTCGTCGTAGGTCAGCCGCGTGGTCGAGCGGATCAGGCTCTCGTACAGGTCGACGGCCACCACTTGGCCTTCGGCGTCGATCCGCATCTCTGCCGTCAAGGTGTGCCGGTCGACCCCGGGATGAAGTGATAGTGCGTCCGAAGAGAGGCGATGGGGAAGCATGGGGAGCACGCGGTCGGCGAGATAGGTGCTGGTGCCTCGGGAGCGGGATTCCTGGTCGAGCGGGCTCCCTTCCGGAATCACCTGGGCCGGGTCGGCGATCGAGACCAGCAGATGCAGCACTCCGTCTATGCCGGCGGGGATGACGGAGATGGCGTCGTCAATGTCCTGCGTCGAAGGGGCGTCGATAGTGACCGTGGGGAGGTGACGCAGGTCGCGCCGGCCTCCCAGTTTCTGGGGCATCTTGGCGATCTGTTCGGCCTGCTCCAGCGCTTCGGCCGAAAACTCTTGTTGCAGGTCGAAGCGGGCGATCAGTCGCTCGAGGGCGATCTCGTCCTGAACTTCTCGAAGCGCCACGGCTTGCCCGCTCTCGATGCTACAGAGCCAGAACTGGCCGGTTTCCACGGATCCTTCCAGGGGCCAGTCGGTGTTCGCGACCTCTCGGTCGGTCTGTAGATAGAGCCGGCCGCGTCGCTCAACGACTTCGCCGAAAAGGCGAGTTCGTCGGCGTTCGACCAGCGTGACCTCCGAGGCCGAAGAACGCCCATCGGAGGCACGATGGAGCGTGGCGCTGACCCGGTCGTCGAGCAGAAACGGGTTCAGGTCGGGGGGCGAGATGAAGGCGGATTCGGGGCCCGCGGGACCTGAGAAGTTGAGAAAGCCGAAGCCTCGGGGGTGCAGGCTAATGGTGCCGGTCACGGTCTGCGTGTCGCTCATGCCGGCCCCTTCGCAGGACAGGAGAGGATCCCCCTGGCCTGCGGAGGAGAGAAAAGCCGTCCGCTTCAGCGGGCCAACGCTTCGCGCACCGAACTTCCCAACGAGGGCGCGGCCGACGGAGCCGCCATCCCCTTGATGTGGTGGCGCCGCTTGGCCGACAGAGCGGCGATTTCAGCCTGGATCTGCGTCCTTTCCTGGCGCCGCTGCTGGACGACTTCGATCTGCTCCGGCTTGGACAGACCTTGCAACGCGCTGGGAAGCTGATCCGAGGGGACCTGCTCGAGCTGCACGGTGAGGTCCTGGCTCAGGTCGGCCCTACCGCCCTGGCGCGATTGAGCGACCGCTCGGTCGGCCTGGACGGCGACCGAACTCCCGGCGGACATCGAAGCCACGGTGAAGTTGGCGCTTTCGACCTCTCGTTGATAGGTCGGCTCGCCGTAGGTCAGGCGGGTGGCCTCCAGCGCTTTGTACTTGGCGACCAGATCCGCGTCGTAGGGGGTCTCGAGCTTTTCTACCACCTTGTCGGGGTCGATGGTTTTCAGGTCGGTACTGGCCAGCTGAGCGGCTCGCTCCCAGGAGTTCAGTCCGGTCGAGGTGGCGCCGCCGTTGGCACAGAACACCGTAACGACCTTGATCCCTCTGGCTCTGGCCTTTTCCATGGCGCTCTCGGCGCTTAGCGGCCCTTGCCCGAACCCCTCGTTGCCGGCGACTACGATGACGCGTTCCACGCTGTCGTCGTCCGACCAGGCCAGTTCATCTACCGCTCGGGAGATGGCCAGCGGGGCGTACTCCTTGCCGCCCGAGGTGGAGAGAGAGTGCAGCTGAATCGAAACCGGGTCGAGCTCTGGGGTCAGCTCGGAGAGGCGCTCGATGAAACCGTCCCGCTCGGCAAGCCGGCTATTCCCGTATTGATAAAGAGCCACTTCGACCTGACGCGGCTTGTCGTTATCGTCGATCTGCAGTTCGGCCACGATTTCCCAGAGTTGCACGCGCGCCTGTTCGATCAGGCCGTCCATGCTCGAACTGGTGTCCAGTAGCAGAGCGATCTGCACGTCGGCTTGCGCGGCGTCGACGACCGGGCGAGGTTCCACCACGGAGGGCGTTTCGACCGCCGGAGGTGGGGCGACGGGTCGGCGGCCTCGCCGCGAGGGCGAGAAAAACAGCGAATAGAGGGCCAGGGCCGTCACGAAAGCGTACATCGAATACCAGAGATAGCGCATGCCGGAAACTCCTTTGTTCGGGCTCTGTCGCGGCTTCGGCGGATTTCTTCCCGATCCTTACGGCTTAGTGCCCGAGCCTTAGTCCGAAATTTCGCCAACCTGCCCCTGCACCACGTCGTTGGTGCACTAGTGTGGCCCGAGGAGTTGCGCTAGCTTTTTGCGCCCGTAGTGAAGTCGGGAACGGACCGTGCCCACGGGCAGCCGCAAGGCGTAGGCGATCTCGTCATAGGACAGCCCTAGCAGCTCTCGCAGGATCAAGATGCTCCGGTCGTCCGTGGTCGAGCTTGTACTGGCGAAGCAGAACCATAGCGCTGGCCATGTTCAGCAGCGGTCGGGTTCGCAGAGCTTGGAAGGAGGCGACGGTCGGACGCAGGCAGAGTTCCAAGAGATCTCCATCGTCAGTCTCGACCGAGCGGACGCTGCCCAGGTGCTGGAGGAGGCTTCCTTCCAGACGGCGCTGGCTGCTCCAGTCGAGCTGGGGAGCAAGCTCTTCCCAGGCCGCGACCAGCCGAGCGGCCCGCCATTCGATGACCACCCCTGGTAGCGAGAAAGGCAACTCCGTCCCGAAGGCTCGCAGAGGGGGAAATGGCTCAGAGCGTTGCCCGTGGAGATACATTCTGGCGTAGTCGTAGAGGGCGCTCGGAAAGCGATCCCGGGGGTCCGTCGTCATCGCCACGAGCTGATCGATCATCTCGGCTTCGACTTGAAGCTGGGTCTTATCCAGGGGGGCCGCCGATAGTCTGGGGAAGATCACCTGTTCGAAGGCACTGTCCACCAGGTTGGTCCGGCCCCAGCTGTACCGTGTGGCCAGGGAAAATTCCACGCTTTGCCAGGCGACCAGCTCGGGCTGCTGAAGAGCTTCGGCTCTTTTGAGCAGATGCATGGTGACGCGATGCCTGGTCCAATCGCCGGACTTCGGGTCCAGCGAGTGCAGACGCCTGATCTCCCTTTCGGCCAGACGTAGGGTAGGCAGGGACCAGCTATTTCTTTCGGAGAGGAATAGCTCGAAAGTTGGGTCAGAGGCCTGCAGCGTCTCGACCATTTTCTGCCATTCTTTGCGGTGAGCCTGATCGTAGGCGCCGCCCTGCAGCAACCGCCTGAAACTCGCGTCGGCGTCCCGTAGAGACGTCTGGTGCATCCCGGCAAAGCCCATGAGCAGCAGGAGGGGGAAAGCCAGAGCCAGCGCGGACACGAGCTGTCGCCTCCAGGAACGCTGAGCGGCTTCCAACCACGGGGTGGAATGTCTCGAACGTCTCAGACCCAAAGCCAGCGCAAGGGAGCCCAGGAGTGCGGCAAGGACCGAACCGAAGGTCAGGAAGTTCTGATATAGCGCCTGAGCCATCGCGAGGGACCAGTCCTGGCCGGCTCCGCCGCGCGAGAGAACCTGGAGGCACAGGAACGGCACGATCATCGCCAGGTGCCCCAGCCCGGACGCCGCGACGCCCAGCAGCAGGTAGCGCCACGCTGTGGTGACTCGAGCGGACCAAAGCGAGGCGATCAGCCAGGCGGCCGGCACCATCGTCACCCAGCCAGCAGCGAGCAGTCCAGGCCAAACAGCCATGACCTGGGGGGCCTCCATGCTGATACCGCAGACGGCCGAAGACGCCCCTAGACCCAGAGCTAGATAGGCTGGCAGGAATCCGCTGAGGTACGCCCCGACCAGTCGCTCTTTGAGAGAGCGTTGGCGGCGTGTCAACGGGGCGCGAGGCAGGACGACGGTAAGCTCGCGCTCACCGACCTCGGACTCTCGCGCCAGCCCTTCCCACAGGTTACGAAGCGGCTCTCTTTCGGACATGGCGTTTCCTCTTTCTTGGGGTCTCGATCCGGTAGAGATCCAAGGACCGCAGAAAGTTCAACGGTTCAAAAAAAAGAGAGCGGACCAGTCTTAGGAGCGGGCGTCTTCCTCGAGTTGCTCGAAGCGAAGCATCAGTTTGCGAAGCAGCCCGGCCAGGGTTTCCCCTTCTTTGGCTGTGAGAGCCGAGAAGACGTCCTTCATATGTGAGATACGGTCGACCATGGCTTCCTCGACGAGGGCTTGCCCTTTCGGGGTTAGCGTCACGTTGACGCTACGCCGGTCTTCCGTATCGTTGGCTCGTGTCACTAACCCGGCAGCCTCCAAACGGTTGACCCTGTTGGTCACCGCCCCGGAAGTCAAAAAGCAAGTATACATGAGCTGTTTTGGCGTTTGCGTGTAAGGCGGTCCGCTGCGCCTCAGCGAAGCCAACACGTCAAAGCCCCAGATCTGGACGCCGAAGCGGTCCAGATAGCGATCCACCCGTTTTTCGATATGTTTGCTGAGAACCAGAATGCGACCGCCGACCATCAGACCTCTTACGTCTAATTCAGGAAGTTCGCGTCCCCATTCTTCGACAACGCCATCGATAAAATCCCCATCCACGCGGGCAGGCTTCTCCATCCGATCTTAGGCCCCTGTCTACCATAGGTGTCGATGGGGGGCATCCTGGGATATGGTTCTCTCCTCTCCCGGCGGCCTCGCTCGAGGACTCAGGGGTTCGATGGGAGAAAACGAGGCCGATGCCCAGCCCTGACCAGGACGCCACGCTGGAGGCCTTGCTGGCGGGAGAGCTCCCGGCCGAAGTGGTCTTCGACCCGATCACCGACAACGATTCGACGGGCAGTTGCCTGGGCTGCGCCTATTCCGTGCTGGGTTCGGCCGCCGTTCTGGTCGCTTGCTATACGGCAGCCCAACGTTACGGGGTCAGCGCGGCGGCCCGCTTTTTGGAAGGGGCGGGGACCGGGGGCATCGTTCTTTCGGCGGCGCTGCTGACCCTGGGATTTTTTACTCTGGTCGAGCTTCTTTCCGCCAAAGAGATCTACGTGCTGAGTACCGACACGGTTCGTCTCGAGCTGCGACGTCGCCGCTGGAGTCGCTCGACGTCAATACGCCACTGGGACGTCGAGAGCATTCGGCGGTTCGTGCTGGACCCTCGGGGAGAGGATCCTCAGGAAGCGTCCTGCCTGTACGTCGTGCTGGAGGGAGAAGCTGAACCGATTCGGCTGCTCGAGCCGTCTTACCCTCGAGATTTCGTGGAGCGAGTCGAGCAGAGGGTCAGCGAGATCTGCGGCGTCCCCTCGACGACCTGAAAGCTTAGCCGCGGGGGAGGGGGACGCGGAGCGGTTCGGTGGCGCGAGCCACCAGAACCGCCCGGCGGCCCATGCGGATGGCCTTGTCGCGGGTGAACTCGAGCACCTTGGGGTCCGAGGTCAGGTCGCGGAGGTAGGACACTCCGTAGCCCGTGCGCCAGTCGTCACCACCGAAGGTGACCATCTGCATAACGAGCATGCTGTGCAAGATCCCGAGCATCGTCGTCTCTTCTCCGGCCGAAGCGCCCTTGGAAGAGACGAACGCGCCGCCGGCTTTGTTTCTCAGCGGGCTGCCGTCGAACGGCCACTCGGCCACGAATTTGGCGACGGCCGGTGTCAGCCCCCCGTTGTAGACGGGGCTTCCCACCAGGATGGCGTCGGCCCAGAGCAGATCTTCGAGACTGGTGTCCTCGACCCGCTTGAGGCGAACCACGGCTTCTTTGTCCTCGCGAGCGCCTTCGGCGATCCAGTCGGCCAGTTTCTCGGTGTGGCCGTCCACGGAATCATAGGTGATAAGGACCTCTACAGGCTGAGCGGCGACGGTGACGGTAAGCAAGAGCAGGGTCAAAAAGGACCGGCGAAGACCATAGAAAAGCATGCCGGTCCGTTCCGCGTCGCCCCTCGGGGTTCCCACCGGGGCACGAAAATCTCGCCTCACTCTGGTGCTGAACTGAACCAGGCCGGGTCGAACGGCCTCCCACTCCTGTCCAGGAGTTCCTCGGCCAAGGGCACATTAGAAGAGCATGGACCTGTTAGACCACCCCGTGATCAGCGAGCGCTACTTCTTTCCCCGTCCCGACCAGCCCGAGCCGTACCGGGACATCCTGGCACCGGATGGCGTTCATCTGCGCTGCTACGAACATCGACCTCATCCCGGCGGGAAAACGCTGGTGCACTATCACGGCAACGGCGAGGTGGTGGCGGACTACCTGCTCGATTTCGCTCGAGTCGTCGAGAAGATGGGGATGAACATCTTACTGGTCGAGTATCGGGGGTACGGCGGCAGCGGGGGGCAGCCGCAACTGGGCAAGATGCTCGACGATGTCGCCGTGGTTCGGGAAGCTTCCGGTCTGCGTCCGGAGGAGACGTTCGTTTACGGTCGCTCGGTCGGTGCGATTTTCGCCGTCGAGTGGGCCAGCCAGACTCCCGATCTCGCCGGCCTCATCTTAGAGAGCGGGGTGGCGAACCCTCATGAGCGGCTGAGCATCCGCATGGAAGCGGCCGAACTAGGGGTCGATCAGGCCGCCTTCGATGCCGCTTGCGCCGAGCGCCTGGACCACAAGGCCAAGTTGGCCCGCTACCCGGGACCGCTTCTGATTTTCCATGCAGCCGGCGACAGCCTGGTCGGCGCCGATCACGCCCGAGCTCACCTGGAGTGGGCCCCTGGAGAGGACAAAGAGCTGGTGATGTTCCCCCGAGGGGACCACAACACCATCCTTACCTACAACTGGAACGAGATGGAGCGCCGTCTGGCCGAGTTTTTCTCTACCAGGTAGCCTGGGAAAGAAGCAGCGCGGCCGGCTCTCGCTCCTCGGGGCTGCCTACAGGGCGTCGAAGAAGTAGCGCATGGCCAGAGCGCCCAGCGGGCTCTCCGGAATCTCCAGCTGCTCGGGGCTGCTGACCCGGGTGGCCGCGGCGATGTCGGCCTCGAAGGCGTGGGTGAACTCCTGGGCCAGGTTGGGATCCAGAGAGTTCAGCATCATCTCGCCTTCGAAACGCTGCGAGCGAGGGTGATGGTTGTGGCTGCCCACCGAGGTGAAGACGCCGTCAACCGTCATGAACTTCGAGTGCAGGGTGTCGCCTTTTTTCAGGTACACTTCGGCGCCGGCCGCCACCAGTTCGGGTAGCGAAGCCAGGATCGGGGCGGTGATCAGCGGCTCGTCGATGCTCTCGGCCGAGTTGGTTAGCAGGCGCACCTTGACGCCGTCGGCCAGCGCCTTGAGCAGCACGTCTTTCATCCCGGGCGTGTTGATGAAGTAGGCGTTCTCGATGTCGACGGACTCGGTGGCGCCTTCGATCGCCTTCATGGTGGCGAGCAAGATGTGGGCGTCGCCGTTGGGGCCGGGGACGTGGTCGACCACGGCCGAGCGGACTCCGCCGGGACCGCTGGTGGGAGCGGCCGGGATGGCCACCGCCGTTTTTTCGGTTCCCGCGATCTGGTCGTTCCAGAGCTGCCCGAAGAGACGAGTCCCCTCCACGACGGCCGGACCGGAAAGCAGGGCGTCGGTGTCGCGCCATTTCACCTCGCCGTGGCGATGGCTGTAGACGTCGCCGATGTTGATCCCTCCAACTACCGCTTCCAAGCCGTCGACGATCATCATCTTACGATGGTTCCCGTCGTAGGGGCGCTCGGCGTCGCGCCAGCGAACGACCTCGACGCCGTTCTCTTCGAGAAACCGCACCGGGGCGTCGTGATGGCCACGCACCGACACCTGTCCGTCGACGAGCACCTTGACGTCGACGCCTTCTTTGGCCTTTTCGGCGAGCTTGCGAACGGTCTCCCAGCCGGTAGCGTCGTCGTAGATGGCCCAGCTCATCAGGTGGATGGAGGTTTTGGCGTTGCTGATCATGCGGTCGCGCTCGGCGAACGAGGCGGGACCGTCCATCAGCGTTTTTACGCTGTTGCCGCCCAGGAACTTGGCTCCCTGCAGCGTTTCGAGTTCGGCCACGAAGGTCGGGTCGAAGAAGGATGAGATGGCGCCGGCCATACGCGGCGCGGCCTGGGTGTTGCGAACGGCCGAGAGGTGCTGAGCCGACATGGTGTCCCAGTCGACGTAGACGGCGCCGGCGGTATCAGGGGTCATACCGCGCTCGCGGAACTGAGCATCGATCATTCCGGCGGCCTGGTCCACCATCTCGGCAACCTTGGCTTCCGGCATAGGAGGCAGCGCTCCGGATTCTCCCGCCGCTTGCGCCAACTGGTGCAGCATCGGCTTGAGCTGGCCGGTGGCGTTGAGCAGTTGCAGCATCCCGATCAGCTGCTTTTCGGCTTCGGGGTCGCTGAGCGCCTGGGCGATCAGCTCTTCGATCTGCTTGAGCTTGCCGGCGTCTGTCAGCACCCCGGCTTTGGCCGCGGCGAGGGCCGCTTTGGCCTGATCGACCACCGAAGGTCCGGCCCCCTGCCCCAGCTGAACCGCGTCAGAAGACGGGGCAGTGGTTGGCTCCGAGGTCCGGGCCGCGACCACAGGGGCCAGGGGGCGGAAGGGAGCCAGGTTGAGGGGGCGGAGGGCGGGAGTGATCTGCATAGCGGTCTTTCCTGTCGTTCTTGGAACTTTTCTGTACCTTACCGTCCGGAAGGGGTCCGATTTAGCGTTGAAATGTAAACATTCTCCAGCGGGGGGCGTTCACGGTTTTTTCAGGGCGCTCGCCTAAAGTAAGGGCAGATGATCTCTCCTTTCTCTTCCGAAATGCGCAACCGAGTGGTGGAAGCCTACCTGGGCCACCGTCTGAACCAGTCCGAACTGGTCGCCCTGGTTGCCCAGGCGGAAACGGGCTCGGCAGAGATAGAGGACACCTTCGCCCACTTCACCGACCGCAAGGTCGACGAGCGTAGCGAAGTTAGCCGCGAGCAGGTCGACCACGCCCTGACCGCTCTGGAGTTGAAGGTCCGTTTCGAACTGCTCGACGAATCCGCCGTCTGGAGCGCCGAGGACCGCGCCCTGCACCGCCGCCTCTCCCAGCCGGAGCACGACCCCTCCACCGCTCCCGTCCTGGACCCGCCCACCGCCCTCGACGCCCGCCTGGTGGCGCTGGCCGAAGAGTCGTTTTCGGCCTGGGACCGGGACAACAACATCCGCCTCGACAAGCAAGAGTTGGACTACGTGATCGCCGGCGGCTTCAGCGGCGAGAAGCTCGAGCAGTCGAACGACCCCGAGAAAGCCGCCGCCCTGGCCACCCTGCTGCGCTACAACGACCTGCTCTCGGCTGGCGCGCCCTACGACGGCACCGGCATCACCATCGCCGATTTGAAAGCCTGGTCCGAAAACCCCGAGCAGATCAAGACCGGAGCGATGGCCGTGGTCAACGAAGTTTATCAGGAGTACCGCGAGCGGGCCCATCAGATGGTGGACGGGCAGCGCCCGCTGGCCCAGGAGAACATCTCGGGCAAAGAGATTCGTCAGGGCGTGGTCGGTTCGTGCGTGATGCTATCGACCATCGCGGGCACCCCCGATGAAGAGTTGCGCTCGATGTTCACCGACAACGGCGACGGCACCCACACCGTGCGCTTCGCCGACGGCGTCTCCGAGCAGGTCTACGAACCCTCCATCGCCGCCCGCCTGCACCACTCGCAGGGAGAGAACGGCGAACGTTGGCCCGCCATTCTCGAGATTGCGGCCGCCCAGCGCCTGACCGGTGAAGGCGTGCGCTCCGAAGATGGACTGCGCGGCACCATCGAGGGGATCGCTCCCGAGTTTGCTCTCCCTGCCTACACTGGCCGGGTCGCCTTTAAGCACAACATCGACGAGATGAGCCTGGCCAGAACGCGTGACCTTCTTGAAGACGTGGTGACCGGCGGGAGCCCGATCCTGTGCGGCAGCCGCCCTGCAGCCCAGGGCGACTTCGTCAACGTCGAGGCGCTGCACAACGGCATCGCCAACAGCCACGCTTACTCGGTCCAGGGGTACGACCCGAAGTCGGACCTCGTCCAACTGCAGAACCCCTGGCACAAGGGCGAGTGGACTCACAAGAGCGACGGCGCCAACGACGGCAAGTTCGAACTGCCGCTCAGAGACTTCTACTCCAGCTTCCGCTGGGTGGCTACGGCTCCGACCACGGAGCAGTAGGCCCTGGGTTCAGTAGCCAGGCGTTTCGAAGATCTCTGGGCGGATGGTGATGGAGGAGGACCGTTCCTGATTGCCTCCGGCCGAGCCGAAGATCAGCCCGTAGGCGGTGGCCTGGCCCTCCTGGCGGGAGCTTCCGGAAGCGATGGTCGTCGTTTGGCCGTTCTGCAGGGCCACGGTCGTGGAGGCCTGATCGACCATCACCTCGGCTCGACCGGACGGTCCAACGAACCCCATCCAGGGCGTGATCCGCAGACGAACCACATCTCCCACGATGATCGGCTCGACGGCAAAGCCCGTGCTGACGCTTTGCACCAGATAGGTCGGGGGAAGCAGGCCCTGCCCGTGGGCGAACTGCAGGTAGGGGTCGACCGTGACCATATCGCGAGCCATCGTGATGATGCCGCGCTCGCCGCTCATCACCACCAGATTCTGCTGAGAGTCGACCGCGCTGCTCCCGCTACTCGCCTGAGCGATGACGCCCGCGTTGGGGTGGCGTAGCGAGCCGCTCACTCCAACCCCCACCGCATGCCCTCGATAGGGGCTGACCCCGCTCATCGCAACGAAGATGCGCACCTGAGGCGCCGGCTGATCGATCTGCTCTAACAGCCGACCGATCTCTTGCAGGTTGGCCTCGCTGTCGCGGACGATCAGCTTTTGCAGGCGCGTCTCGGCCATCACGGTTCCCTGGGCGGAAAGCAGGGGGCGAACCATCTCGACGGTCGCTTCGGCCAGGCGGTTGTTCAGTTGGAACACCCGGGTCGTAAGCTCCTGGGCGTGGGCGATCCCACTTCCCAGGCCCACCATCAGAAAGAAAAGAAGAGCTCGCATAGCGAGCCCTTCGACAGATCGGTGGGAGGACCTATACGGGCCTACGGCCGGGACGGCTCTACCGAAGGGTCGGCTGGCTCGTCTGCCGGATAGGCGGCTTCCGCCTGGACGACCCCCCTGGCAGCACGGGTCCGTGAGAGGTTGGCGCTGGGGCCACCGCGCTCTCCACCTTTGAAAACCAATCCTCGGGCGATCCCCAGGTACATCTGGCGATGGGAGGGATCCAGGTCGGGCAACTGCTCGAGCAAGGCAGGGACGGCGTCGCAAGAGAGAGTGCGGAAGTACTCGATATCCAGCGAGCGTCCGCTGCCGGCGCGATGCAGGTTGAAGCGGGCGATGCCGCCCTCGACATCAAGCAGGGCCAGGCCGCCGAGCAGGAACATCACCGTTACCGTCTGGCGGGTCAAGAGCCAACTCAGAGGGTGAGGTCGGAAGCAGGTGTAGGCGGCCCAGGCCAGGATCGCCAGGGCTACCACGATCCCGGCGGCGGCGTAGAACCGTTCCACCGACAGCCCGAAGCTGTCGATATAGAGCAGCATCCGGCGAAAAGCCGAGACAGCGAGCCCTCCCGCTTGAACGACCAGGGCTCCACCCGACCAGCGCAAGGACGCCTCTTCTCGAGACTCTGCCGTCTGGTAAGCGAGCATCACCAGGGGCAGGATCAGGGCGATACAGGCGCTGAGTTCAAAGAACCCTCGGCGGGCGTAGTCGGCGTAGTTCAACCCCAGCGATTCGACCAGGGCGGCCCCACCGAACAGGTAGCGGAGCTGAATCATCAGGAAGCCCAGGAGCAGCAGGTTGACCGCCCCGATGGCGATCTGCATCTCCGTAGCGCCCAGGGGAGAGCGGTGCTCCGGCGCCGTGGGAGGCGCCGAGCCCAGCCAGAGCTTCAGCCAGCCGGCGAACAGCACCAGCCAGACGGCCAGGCGTAGAGGGAAGCTGAGCGAGACCATCCCCAGCGCCTCTTCGAGAGAGCCCAGGGCTTTGGCGAACACCTGGTCGGCCGAAGCCAGCAGACCTCCAAACACCAGCAGCAGGGGCAGCGCCAAAAGCAGTCCGCGCAGAACAGGGGCCGAAGGGCGCGACGCACCGGTCAGCAGGGGGCGCCAGGTTTGTCCACTCGCCTGCAAGAGCGGAGCGGGATGGAAGGTGGAGGTGGGGAACAGACGAGCCAACGACCCGCGTTCGCCGGGAGGGGTGAGGTTCCACCCGGCCGCCCAGAGCAGCCCTAGCAGAGTCAAGAGGCTACTCCAAACCACCACGACTCCGGCGTCATAGAGATAGAGCGAGGCAGCGAAGAACAGAGAGGGGACGAACATCCAGGGGTAGGGCAGGGCGGGCCGTTCGGCGGCGTGGTTCACGGCGGCGGTGGCCATCACCGTGCCCAGCCAGAAGACCGTGTAGCCGATACCGGGGTTGTGGCCGTAGACGGCCGCTTCGAAGACCAGGGCAAGGGCCAGTGCGGCCCACGTCAGAGCGCGAGTCATAGGGAACTCCTTGGCTTTGTTTTGCAAAGCTTGTTGTCTCGGTCACCTTATCAGGTTGACTTTGAGATGTAAAGTGAGGATAGGGTAGTCGAGTCGAGTGTCAGGAGTGTGTCGACTGCGCTCCAGTTTGCGGAGGGGTCGGCGGGGCCGAGGCAAAGAGGGGGGCATGAAACTGCTACGTCCTCTCTTTCTTTCGCTCTGGCTGGTCTGCGCGCCGGTGGTGGCTAAGCCGCTCTGCGTCGAGTTCGAACTTGTCAAAAGCGTCTCCAAGGAGGGTCAGGCTAGTCCGGCGCCGCCGCAGCGAGTGAAGGCGGTCCTAACCAAGGACTACCTCGAGATTCAGGACGGCGACGGTCGGGTCGTGCACGACTTCTTGTCGAACCAGTCGCATCTGGTCAAAGGCGATAACTACGTCCGGCGCTCGCTTTACGCCGATATCGGCTTTCGCGTCTCTGAGTTGAGGAACCGCCTCTACCTGCTGCAGGCGCTACGGCAGGCGGACATCGATGCCGTACCCGGTGGAGAGGTCGAAGTCGAGCATCTGTTCTCTGTCGATGACGAGCAGACCGAAGCCAACATCAGCAAAACGGAAGGGGCCGTGGTCTCGTACGGGTACGGGGGAGAACGGCTGGCCGAGTTTTCCAGCAAGGGCAAAAAGCTGACCCCGGAGCAGAGTAAAGAGTTCGTTCGCTTTCTGCGCTACTACTGCGGCGGGCATCCCGACATTCTGAGCGATGTCCAGGTTCGCGGAGTTCTGCCCGAACGCTTCCGCATCGATGTGACCAACGTGGCCGAGGTGACGTCGTACTCCATGCGGGTCGTCTCGAGCGGCGATTGCGATCCGGCTCGCCCGGACTTCTCCGGCCTGCGACCCACCGAGCTCCCTCCCGAGCCGCTGGGCACCCTGGTGGCCCTGGCCCTGCAACTCTCTCCCGAAGCCGTGCCGAACGGCCAGGTCGTGCTGACCGAGAAAGCTCAGCAGGCGATCCAGCAAGGGCGGGCTTTAGAGTCGGCTCTGCTCCTTTTCGAAGTTCTCTTGATGGGGGGAGACGGACCGCCCGCTCTGCTTTCGGAAGGGCGCGAGCAGTTTGAGGCCAACGCCGACTCGAAAGCGCTGTTCGACGGCCTGATGACCGGAGGAGAGGACCCGGCGAAGGGGGCGGAGATCTTCCTGGCGCTCGAGCCCAAGGTGCCCCAGCAAGCTCATATCCTGAAGATCTTTCGGGCCGGGATGATGGTGGCGACGGACAAGCGGCCGGAGGCGGCCCGCCTGTATCTGGAGGCGCTCCTGGTGAATCCAGCTATCGCGGGCGTATGGAAAGATATGGGCGACCTGTATCACGCCAACTTCGAGATGGATATGGCCTGGCTGTGTTGGGACGTGGGGCGAAAACTTGCGCCCGGGCACGCTATGCTGCAGGACGTGACCAGGCTCGAGCAGGCGCTGCGCAAGGACTATCCGGGGTTCTTTTAGACCCTCGAGACGGGGCTCGGAACGGGCTTCGAGGAACGAGAAAGGCCACCCGATGAGGTGGCCTTCGTCTTCCTGTTGAGGTCACTGGAAGCTAAATCTTGATTTCCGACATGTCGAAGTCTTTGAAGTAGACGGGACCGTCGAGCACGGTGAGTTCTTCTTCCTCAGTGCCGTCCTTCTCTAATTTGCGGGTGACCTTGTTCTCTTTTTTCCGCTGCGCCTTCTCTTGTTTCTTCCGCTCTTTTTCGCGCTTCTGCTGTGTCATGTGAGCACACTACCTTCCGAGTCATTTTTCCACCCCCGTGGCGATTTGTAGCCTCTAACCCCGCCCCGGCCATGTCGTTTCGCCGCAGCGACGCGGCACATTCCTACTGCGTACGGGTTTCCCGGTCGTGGTGAGGATGGCGTTAACGGCTGATGGCGTGACGTTTGGAAAACGTCAGGATGGTCTCAGGGCGTTCCTACCCTACACTATGTGTTGGGACAATGCAAACGAACCGAGGACCCGCCCTTGCCGGCGACCAACATGGGGAAGCGTGACGCCGTGTAACTTTTCGTTAAACTCCTGCGGCTGGAGATGCCCTATTCTTGGCTCAAGACGATAAAGAATTTTCCCGATATGGAGTCCAGCTATGTCCGTCACCATTGGAAGCAAAGTTTATTCTAGCCCCTCCGTCCTGAGAACCAAAATCCAGGAAGCCGCCGGTAGCGTTATGCAGACCCAGGGGATGGCCGACTACGTCGAGGTCATCGCCGACGGCTACCTGGCTCTGGACAACACCAAGTCGGACACGGACAAGAAGAAGAACTCGGTGACCATCGAGCAGGAGGGCCTCTACGTTAGCGCTCAGCGCTCGAAAGACGGAACCCTGGAGTCGTTCGAGATGGTCGACGAGCGGGGCGACGAGCCGAAGACGCTCAAGAAGTCGATGGTCGATGGCCTGGCCTCTTACGAAATCTCGATGGGTGGACAGAACCTGACCATCGCGGAAGATGTGAACGGAACGCTGTTTTTCGATCTGGGGAAATAGACTCCCAGGATTCCCTCTCCGGGAGCCAAAGCAGAAGGGCATGAAACGTGCCCTTCTTTGCTTTATGGCCCTGGTCGCCTTGATGCCGACCGCCTGGGCCGAAGACCCTCATAGTCACGCCGTGCCCGCTCAGGCGGTGGTGCGGCACCTCGATCTCGACGTCACGGTCGATTTCGCCAAGACCTCCCTGCACGGGACCGCGACCTGGACCATCGAGCGGGCTCCCGAAGCGCACGAGATCGTCTTTGACGTGCGCCAGATGGAGATTCTCTCCGTGCAAGGCGGCGGCCGCCCGCTGAAGTTCAAGGTCGGGAAGGAGGAAGGGGTGCTCGGCGCTCCTCTCACCGTAGATCTGCCTTCCGGGGTGAAGCAGGTCGCGATCGCCTATCGCACTCTACCCGAAGCCGGAGCGCTGCAGTGGCTGAAGCCCGAACAGACGGCCGGAGGGAAAGAGCCGTTTTTGTTCACTCAGTCCCAGGCCGTGCTGGCTCGCACCTGGATCCCCTGCCAGGATAGTCCGGCCGTTCGCTTCACCTATAAGGCGAAGGTCACGGCGCCGAAGCATCTGCTGGCCCTGATGAGCGCCTCTAACCCGACCAAGCTTTCCTCTAAGGGAGAGTACCGCTTCGATATGCCCGAGCCGATTCCGAGCTACCTCATGGCGCTGGCCGTGGGCGACCTGAAGTTCCAGTCGCTGGGTAAGGTCAGCGGAATCTACGCCGAGCCCTCCGAGTTGAAGGCAGCCGCTTATGAATTTGCCGAGACCGAGAAGATGGTGGTAGCGGTCGAGAAGATGTTCGGTCCTTACCGCTGGGGCCGCTACGATATGCTGTTGCTGCCTCCCAGCTTCCCGTTCGGAGGTATGGAGAACCCCCGCCTGACCTTCCTGACACCGACCGTGATCGCCGGAGACCGCTCGCTGACTTCGCTGATCGCTCACGAACTGGCCCACTCCTGGTCGGGCAATCTGGTGACCAACGCCAGTTGGAACGACTTCTGGCTGAACGAAGGGTTCACCGTCTACCTCGAGCGTCGCATCATGGAAGAGCTTTACGGCAAGGACTACGCCGCCATGCTCGACGACCTGGGCTACGACGACCTGAAGCGCTCGATCGCCCGCATGGAGCCCCGCGATACCCACCTGAAACTGGACCTCAAGGGTCGCGACCCCGACGAAGGGCTGACCGACATCGCCTACGAGAAGGGCTACCTTTTCCTGAAGTCGCTGGAGCAGCAGGTCGGTCGCGAGCGGTTCGACCGTTTTCTGCGGGCGCATTTTGACGACCACGCTTTCCAATCGCTGGACACCGAGTCGTTTGTGGCTCGAGTCAAAGAGCAGCTGGGTCCGGACCTCGAGATCGACGCCTGGGTCTACGGCCCCGGTATCCCCGACGGCTTCACGGTTCCCCCCAGCGAGCGGTTCGCCGCTGTCGATCAGACCCTGGTCGAGTGGAAAGCGGGGACGCCGCCGGCGGACCTGAATACGGCCGAATGGTCGACCATGGAGTGGCTGCGCTTCCTTCGCGGGCTACCGGCCGAGATCACGGTCGCTCAGATGAACGATCTCGACGCCGCGTTCCACTTCACCGATTCCGGTAACTCCGAGATCCTGGCGCAGTGGCTGGTGACGGCTATCGTCGCCCGGTACGAGCCGGCCTACCCGGCGCTGGAAGCGTTCCTGGTCAAAGTCGGACGACGCAAGTTCCTGGAGCCGCTCTATGAAGAGCTGATCAAGACCGAGGACGGCAAGGCCCGGGCTCGCGCTATCTACAAGAAAGCTCGTCCCAACTACCACAGCGTGGCGGTGGGGACCATCGACGCCTTGCTGGGGTGGCCTTACTGAGCTGCCATCACGGCATGATAGACCAGCTTGGCGAAGTGCAGTTCGCCAAGCTCGATACGGGGCGCATAGCGCCCTTTGTCGTATCCGCGGGACTTTAGCCCGCGCTGGACCGATTCGCAGATCCCCACATCCTCGAGCTGCACCTGGTGGCTGGAGGCCAGGGCGCTTTCGATAAAGTCCTCCGGGCAGTCGGGCGCGAAGAAGAAATCGAAGATCACCAGACAACGCTCGGGGCCCAGGGGCAGAACCAGATTGATATCCATGATCTTGCCGTACCGGTTGAGCATCAGATTGGGGAACAGGTAGGCATAGACGGCGCCCCCGCCTAGCCGCTCGGAGTCGCCCTCGCTGCGGCAGCGCTGAATCGAGAAATGCTCGGCTAGCAGCGTCTCGTAGTC
Source organism: Vulcanimicrobiota bacterium (assembly GCA_023447635.1). GTDB lineage: Bacteria > Vulcanimicrobiota > Xenobia > Xenobiales > JADMJV01 > JAEXNA01. The sequence goes on from JAEXNA010000012.1 coordinate 25,764, forward strand.
CTCCAGGTCTAGCTGCGCAGCCAGGTCTGGGTGCAGAAACGCAACGTGGTAACCGCCGTCGAGATAGTTGTCCGAGAACACTTTCCAGTTGCACTCGAGTTGGTAGGTCTTGCGACCGACGTAACGCAGCGAGGCCAGGTCGTCGGTGCTCAAAAACTGCTCGATTCCAGCGTAGTAGTCGGCTACTCCACCCTGGGGCTTTCCAAAGTGGACGAACATCAGCCCGCCCCAGACTTCGAGTGCGACCGGCTGGAGGCCGAACTCCCTGACGTCGAAATTGTCCAGCTTGCCAAGTCTTGGCGCGCGCCGAAGGCTTCCGTCAAGCCGGTAGGCCCAGCCGTGATAGGGGCAGGTCAGCAGCTCGGCGTTGCCTTTCCCCTGGGCCACGCAGGCGGCGTGATGACGGCAGACGTTGTAGAAGGCGCGAAGCTGGCCGTCGTCGGCCATCGTCACCACCACCGGCTGATCGAGCAGCTGATAGGTGACGAAGTCGCCCGGTTTTTCGAGTTCGGCGGCGGCCCCGAGATAGAGCCAGTGCGCGTGGAAGATCCCTTGTTTTTCGGCCTCCAGGAAGGCGGGGTCGAGGTACCAGGAGGACGGCGGCGTCCAGGAGTGTTCGATGGCTTGCTCGGGGTCGAAGTCGTGCAGCAGGTCAGAGATGGCGGTCACAGATAGATAGGTCCTTCGGGGCGGTTTGCTGCCGTCGTTTCGCCCTTCGAGCTGCAGGAGCCTACCCGCTCTAGGGGAGCAAAGTTCAGCAGGTAGGCGCCGAGGCTTCGAGGCTCGAAGCGGCTACTCACCCCATGTCGATCTCAGCTCTTCTTTCTCAACAGCTCTCGGAAGTTAGGCCGGGGTCTGCGCGATGACGGATGGGCAGCGCCTTCAGCTGCTGGCGTCTGAACTGGGCGGAGCCGTAGCCGAAGATGACGATGGCGGGATGCTGGTCTACGGCGACTGGGGCGGGTTGGTCTACACTGTAGGAAAAGAGTCGGACGCCTCGCTGGTCATCGCCCTGGACCTTCCTCCGGGACAAGACGCGGAGAGCCTGCGCCAGACTCTGCTGGAGGCGGGCGAGCTTCATCGAGCCGTCGCTCTGGCTCACGGTCTGCCCATTACGCTGGGGGGGATGCGGACCAGCGAAGACAAGATCGTTTTGGAGTGGCACCCCAGTCGCGGTCGGCCCGACCTGGACCTTTCCGGACCGATCGTGCAGGCGTTGATCAAAGCCGTGCTGAGGAAGGTTGCGGCGGCCCCCCGGGCCTGTGAGGTCTGCGCGGCCGAGAGCCCTCCCGTGGTGCGGGCGCAGGGAAGAACCTTGCGCCTATGCTCGGACTGCCTGGCAAGCCGCGAACAGGCGGATCTGGCTGGGGAAAAGCTCGCTGCGGCCAGCGCGGCCGCTGCCGAACAAGCTGGTGGAGGGCTGGCAGCGATTCCGCTGCAGGGCCACATCGGGCACGCCAAACTCGATGCTCTCAGCCGCTGCCTGGAGCGCAAACTTCAGGAGAGCCCGGGGAAGTTTCGACGTCAGCTTCTCGGATTCGTGCTGCTGGGCCAGTTCGCTCTGGCCGCTCACCTGCTCGCGCTGACCGTGATCTGGCTGCTGCTCGCGGCGCTGGGGGCCGCCGTGATTATGGGCGATGTCATCGACGGGACCCAGACGGTGGCCAGCATGCTGGCCGAGCACGCTCCCCGGGTGGGGCTATGGACGACTTTTTTTGTGGCTACCTGCACAGCGTTATGGCAAAGCTTGAGCGCTCGAATGCATCGGCCCAAAGCGGCGGACCTTCACGGACTGCCCGTGGAGAAAGGGCAAGAGCCTTCGCTCTACGCCTGGCTAGAGCAGACCGCCGAGACCCTGCAGGCGCCCTGTCCCGACTTGGTGCTCCTGACATCGGGGTTGGACTGCGCGGCGATCGAGGTTCGGCATGGTCTTCGCGGCTACCAGAGAGTGCTGGTGCTGGGGCTTCCGTTGCTCCGTTGTCTGGATCTCGAAGAGATCCGCGCGGTGGTTGGGCACGAGTTGAGCCACCTCAAGGAGCAGGACAGTCGGTCGGCCTGGATCTACCGAACCACCTGGTCCTGGGTCGAACTGGCCTCGAAGCTTCGCGTTCCCGGTCAGGCGCCCGGTTTGCTCTACCGTTTCGCTTACTGGTTCGTGCCTCGCTTTTATCTGCGGGCTCAGATTGTCGAGCGCGAGAACGAGAAAAGAGCCGACCGCGCCGCCCTTGCGTTTATGGACAAGCAAGACTACGGGCGGCTGCTGCTCAAGGTGCAGCTCCTCCAGGTTCTTTCCGAAGAATCGCTCTCTGAGGCTCTGCTCACTCGCCTGCGCGGTAAGAGCGAGGCCGGCGACTTTACTACGCTGCTGAGCGAAGGGTTCATTCAGCTTCCCGGACCGCGGCGGGAGCGGGCCCTTCGTCGCTTGCTCGACGAGCGCTCGTCCTGGCTCGACAGCCATCCGGTGCTGGGCGATCGGCTGCAGGCTTTGGGATGTGATGGGCCTTTCGAGATGTCGCTACGAGCGCCCGAGGATACGGCCGAACTTATCCTGCTGAAGCTTCCGAAGGAGTCCAGAGAGAGCGTGCTGCAGGCTCAGGAGCAGGCCGTGAGCACTCGGGCGGTCTGGCTGGGGCGTCTGATGCTGGGCGCTCGTCGTCGAGGCCTGCTCCAGGTCGAGGCTAGTCCCGCAGGCTGGCTGCGTCAGGCTCGCGACCTGAGGCTCCTGGGGGAGTTCGAGGCGGCGTTGGCGGCCCTGGAGCAAGCGCTCGAGCTGCAGCCGGACCATCTTGGAGCGCTGCAGGAGCGGCTTTCACTCTGGTTGGAGCAGGGGCACACCGAGCAGGCCAGCGCAGGCTGGAAGTCGCTGTTAGAGCGTCCAGAGGGGGAGAGCGACCCCAGCCTGCTGCTGGAAGCTGCCGGCTTTTTTGCCGAGGTTGGGGAGACGTTCTCGCAGGCGGTCTGCCTGCGCCGTCTGCTCGATCTTGAGCCGCCCGAGGAGATCCGGCTGAGTCTGGCCTATCGGCTCGAGCGGCTGGAGCTTTCGGCCTGAGGTTTCCGGTTCCGGCGACTTCCGTCGGATAGCTGCGCGGTTTCGGACCGCCACTGTAAAAGACGAGACAGCCCGAGCAGGGCGCCGGAATGGTGGCAGAGGCGAAGCTCTTCCTCGGGAAGCTGGATGCGCAGAGTGACACCGTCGTAGTGGCGCGAAAGGACCTGGCTCCAGGGCACGAACCCGGTGTCCGAGGAGAGGGCCCGCAGTCCGCTTTCGTTCAGCGCTAGGCCCCAGGTGCGGGTGAGATATAGGGAGCGCCGACGGATGTGCCAGACCGCTCCCGCAACGGCGACGGGCAGGAGCCAGACCTGACCCGTGGCGACGGCGACAGCGCCCAGGATGAGCAGGAGAGTTACCGTTGCGGCTGGCTCCTGACCTAATAGGTAGCGGGGCGACTGGGTCAGGGAAACCGTCTCGCCAGCGTCGAGTCGGCGTGAGAGCGTGTCCGCCTGGCAGCAGTGAGCCAGCATGGTCAGAGCCTCTCCCGCCCCGGGCAGAAGCTCCTCGCGCCGCAGCCGCAGGACGACACCGGCTCCGACGGCACGGAACCCTTCGCCGTTCATGCGGAACTCTTCGAGGTCTCGGAGCGGGATCTGGAGTTGGCGCCCCCAGCGTCGGATCAGGAGCGTTTCCTGGTAGAGCACGACGTGACGATAGCTCCTGGCCACCATCTCTCCGCCCAGAGCGCGGGCCAGGAGTAGCCAGAACGGGATCGCGAGCGCAAAGCCAGCGCTGTCGTGAAGCTCTATTCCTAGCGATCGGATAAGGAGGAAGGGGAGGCCGGCAGGGATCAGGCAAAAGAAGAACCCACCTGCGATCACGACCAGGTAACCGAGCAGGCCAAGCATCAAAGCCAGGGTCGAGCGCCGCGCCAGCAGAATCTTCATCGAGGATAGCTTCTTGCGACGCCATAGGAACTCCCACTACGGGCTGGGAAGGGGTTGGGATGAGCACACTCAGCGTTGAAAAGCTACTCACCACCACCCGTTCGGTTCGCAAGCGTCTGGACCTGACCCGCCCTGTCTCGCTCGAGGTGATCGAGCGCTGCCTGGAAACGGCCATCCAGGCGCCCACCGGCTCGAACGCCCAGGGCTGGCGCTTCATGGTCATCACCGACCCGGAGAAGCGGAAAATCATCGGCGACTACTACGCCAAGTCGTTCTCGACCTACGCCGCCGATTCGGCGAAGACCGCTCCCAAGCTGGCTTCCGACGACCCGCGCAGTGAGCGTCAGGGCGCCGTAGTCGACTCGGCCGTCTACCTGGCCCGCAAGTTTGGCGAGGTTCCGGTGTTCATCATCGGCTGCCTGGAAGGTCGCGTCGAGAACGACGGAGTGATGAACCAGGCTTCGTTCTACGGTTCGATTCTGCCCGCTGCCTGGTCGCTGATGCTGGCCCTTCGCGCCGAGGGGCTGGGCACCGCCTGGACCACTCTTCACCTTCGCTACGAGAAAGAAGTGTCCGAACTTCTCGGGATTCCGGATAGCTTCACCCAGACGGTGCTGTTCCCCGTGGCCTATTTCAAAGGCGACGACTTCAAGCCCGCGAAACGCGTGCCGGTTCGCGAGTTGACCTATCACGACAGCTGGGGTCAGCCGCTCCCTTAGGGTCCCGGGACGATCAGGAAAGGGGGCGGAGCACCGGAGTGCGCCGCCCCTTTTCGTGGGATAGGTTAGCGAGACATCAGCGGGGTCAGGGCGTTCTGTTTGGCGGTTTCCACCGTGTTCCAGTCGCTCTTGAGAATTCCGCCGGTGTCGCGGGAGTTCTCGTTCCAGCACCAGTAGGTGAACTGAGCTCCGTTGGCTTTGATGTATTTGACCAGCTCTCCCAACCAGATCTGGTCGGACTGGGTCTGGTACTTGGTGCCGAACTCGCCGACCAGCACGGGGGCGATGTTCTGCTTGATCAGGTAGCCCCAGTTGGCGTCCCAGATAGTGGCCATGTTAGCCGGGTAGTTGGGAGCCGAGAACCAGCTCTGGTTGTGCACGGTCGCGGGGTAGTCGTGGGTCGAGTAGACCAGCTTGTTGGGGACGTTGAGGGCGACCGGGAAAGCTCCGGCGTTGCGCAGATTGCCGCCCCACCAGTAGTTGTTACCGTTCACGCTCTCGATACCTTCGACGATGATCAGCCAGTCGGGGTTGGCGGCCAGGATCCGGTTGCCGCAGCGCTGAGCGGCCAGTCGCCAGTCGGTGCTGACGTTCCCGCTGCCCCAGGTAGCGCGGCCGTACGGTTCGTTATGCAGGTCGGCGCCGATGACGGTAGGGTTGCCTTTGTACCGTCTGGCCAGCATCTCCCAGTCGCTGATCCACTTCTCTTCCGAGACCTGCGAGGTGTACCAGAGGTCGGACTGGACATCTTTGATAGGGCAGTGGCGGTCCAGGATGATCCGCATGTTGCGCTGGCCGGCCTTGGCCACCAGGATGTCGAGCACTTGCAGCGAGGTTTTTCCCTGCAGGTCGGGGTTTTTGGAGGCGTCGATGCTCAGCGCCATGTTGCCGGGCTTCATGGCGTCGTTCGAGTAGGGGACGCGCAGGGTGTCGTAGCCCAGGCCTTTCATCTGGTCGAGCATCGAGTCCATCGAGCGAGTCCACAGGCCGTGGGGCGAACTGGTCTCGGTCTCTAGACCAAACCAGTTGATCCCTTTCCAGTAGACGGTGTTGCCCTGGCTATCCACGATTTTCGAGCCGTTGGTCGAGAAGAAGCCGGCGGCGGGAGGGTTGGGGTTCGGTCCCGGTCCGGGGTCCGGGGTAGGAGTGGTGGTCGGCTCGGGATCGGGAGTTGGTTCGGGATCGGGGGTTGGAGAGGTCGTGGGGTCAGGATTGGGGTTGGTTGGAGTGACGGGCTGACCCGAGAGCACGAAGTTGCTCGCCTGGGCGGAGCCGCCGCCGGGTGAGCCGTTGAAGCCCACGGTCACGGTGCCGCCGGCGGGGATGGTGGCGTTGTAGGCGGCGGGTACCACTTTGTAGGTGTTCCCCTGGCGCGAGGAGACGCTGCCGTTCCAGATGTTGTCGATGCTGGCGGCCAGTTGGAACTCGAGCGTCCAGTTCTGCATCGGAGTGGACCCAGCGTTGCGGATCTCGAACTGTCCGCCGAATCCGGATCCCCAGTTCGAGGTCACTTTGTAGGTCACCTCACCGCTTGGCGCGGTGGTGCCGCCGGTGGTCGTTCCCGTTCCCGAGGTGCCGGTGCCGGAAGTGCCGGTTCCCGAGGTGCCCGTGCCAGAGGTGCCGGTTCCCGAAGTGCCCGTGCCGGTTCCGCCTTCCTCGGGCCATTCGACCTGCAGGTTCGACGCGGTGACCGCTCCGCCGCCGGGGCTGGCGTTGAAGCCGAAGGTGATTTTTTGGCCGGGGGCGATGCTGGTGTTGTAGTCTTTGGCGATCACGCGGTAGACGTTACCGCTTCGTCCGGTCTGGGTGGCGTTCCAGATGTTGCTGATGGTGGCGGGCAAGGTGAAGCTTACCTGCCAGTCTTTGATGGTCTCTCCGGTGGTGTTGGTGATGGTCACCTCACCGGTGAAGCCGCTGGTCCAATCGCTGACCTTCTTGAAGGTCGCGAGTTCGGCGGTCCGCATCAGGGGGGGCGCCTCGACGCTCTGTGCCGTCAGCCCGCTCGAGGTCGAAGGGGCGGCCCCGCCGCCGCCCTCGCCCGTGGCCAGGCCGCCGCTGCTTCCGCAGCCGACCAGGAGCATGAGCAGAAGTGAAGTGAGCACCTTGGCGGATCGTTGATGATTTTTCATAGATCTCCTTGAGGATGGGCGCTTTTTGTGCGCCTCTTCACGTAAAGACTCTTTCCCCTGAAGAGTAGTTCCCGGACAGCTGCCGGAGTTTTCTACTATTCTGGGAGAAGAGCGCTGGGAGTTATGTCTCCTGGAGCTGGACGTCAAAAAAGCGAGAAAAAGTTCGTTTCGTTAACGAAACGGCAATGACCGTCCCGTACAATGTGAGCAGAGGAAGAGGTCTCGGTGCAGCAGCAGATTTTGCCCCCTTACGGCGCGAACATTCACAAGCTCTCTCATTTCGCTGGAACCATCCGCCAACGGGTCGGGACGTCCAAGGCAGAAGAGTCGGCCGGGGTCACCTTCTCGCAGGACCAGAGCCTGCCGCTCGCCATCGATTCCGGCGAGACCGTAGGCCCCACGACCACCATCAAGGACGCCTTCAACGCCGTTGCCGAAGAAGCCCGGAGCTTCTCCTTCCAGCGACCCACCGTACTCTCGAGCAGCGCTGCTGCCCCAGCGACTTCGCCAACCATCGGGGTACTGGATATCTATCAGGACCAGGCGGACAAGCCCGCTCTGCACGGCGATAAGGTCTACTCGGTGCTCGAGAACGGCGGTTTCACCGGCCAGGATATTCAGAAGATCGAACACGGCACGTTGGCGAAGTCGAACCAGGCGCTGTGCGACCTGCTCTTTCAGGAGGGGCCCGAGCCCGCCGGAGATCGGCTCAACGCCTACATCGAGCTATCGGCCAGCCACATGCTGACCAAGACCAACGGTACGCTGGGGGCCTTTCTGGCCGACCCGAACTTTGGGCTGTCGACCATCAACCAGTCTCAGGGCAACTCGCGAGCCGACGTCTACAGTCTGCTGGTCTCGCCCAGTATCCGCAAAGAGGACGGCAAAGAGGTCATCAGCGAGACCGGCCAGCGGTTGGCCGGCGCCATGGGGCTGAACATCGAGAGCCTTACTCCTCAAAGCCTTCGCCAGGCCTACGTCGACCGGGTCAACTCGGTGATCGACGGCAGCGGATACATCGCCGAGCAGCAGCAAGAGCACGTCGGGCTTCTGCAGCAGCTTCGCCAGCGCGGGACGCTGGTCGTCTCCTCGTCCGGCAACAGCGCGGATGAGCTTTGGGACTACCGCGCTCAGGGGCTCAGGGTGCCCGACAGCTTTGACGACGACCTGAGTAAGGTCGGTCCTAAACTGATCGTGGGCGCGCTGGACGATCACGGCACGACGGACAAGGGCGACGACGAGATCGCTTTCTTTACCTCGCTCTACCCTGGCGTCAACGTGCTGGCCAACGGCGTCAACGTCCCCACGGTGGGCGGCCCGGCCACCGGAACCTCCTACGCCGCACCGCTGGTGGCGGTCGAAGCGGAGAAGATCCGGCGCCAGCACCCCGAGTGGTCGGTGGACCAGGTCGAGGCCGAGACCAAGAGCCGCTTCACCGCCACCGACGGCTTCAACATCCTGCGCTAGTCCTAAAGCCGCGGGTCGATCGGGGTGCTTTCCAGCGCCAGCACGGCAAAGACCGAGCGATGGACCTCATAGAGCGGCCCCCCGGTCGCGTACACCTCGAGGGCTTGTAGCCCGAGAGCGAACTCGCGCAGGGCCAGCGATCGCTTACGCGACAACCCACGGCGACGCAGTTCATCGAGATGGTCGGTGTAGTCCGGTCCGTAGATCAACCGCAGGTACTCTCGTCCTCGCACTTTCAGGGCCGGCTGCAGCGGTCCGCCCCGCGGCTCGAAGGCCAGGAAGGTCTCGGGCTTGACCACCATCCCCTCTCCACCCCCTTCCGTCAGCACCTCCCACCAGGCACAGGCTTTGGCCTGGCTTTCGGGGTCGGACAGGTCGACTTCGAAGGTTTGGGTCGGGTGAAAGCAGGGCGCCCCTCCGAACCATCGCTCGAGTTGCTCGAGATGCCAGCGATGAGTCTGCTGAGTGTAGACCCGGTCGCGGGTCGCCAGCAGATGAAAAGGCGCCAACTTGATTCCGAGCAGCCCGTCGGTGGGCCAGCAGTAGGGGCGGTAGGCCTGGCGGAAAGCCCCGGCGTTGTCCAACCGACTTCTCTGCCGCTGGAGCAGCGCCGAGACTCCTTCGCCGGTCTCTTCGAGCAGGGCCACAGCGCGGCTCAGAGCGTGCTGCGAAGCGGCCCCAACGGGACCATACTGCTGCTTCAGCAGCCCCTGGGCCTTGGCCGACCAGGGCATCAGTTCGGCGTCGATGCAAACCCAGTCGGTCTTCATCTCTTCCCAAAACCGCAGGCGCTCTAAGGTGCTGATCAGCTGATCGACCAACGCTTGCTCTAGCTCGGCTTCGAAGAACGGCCGTCCGGTGCGCGTATAGCAACGCCCCCGGCCGTCCTGGCGCAGGACCAGGATGGCTCGCGAGCCCATGTGCTTCTCCTGACAGAGGACTCGATCTTGTCCGCGATGGGCGTAAAAATCGAACGCTTCCTGAGGGTACTCCAGGTAGCCCTCCCGTTCCGAGGTCGCGGTCGGCGACATCGTGGGTGGCAGATAGATCAGCCACTCCGGGGCTACGGCCCAGCGACTCATCACCTCGAGCGCCGCCGCCGTTTGCGACTCGTGAACCCCCAGATTGGGAACCAGGGCGGTCTCGAGATGCAGCTTTCCGAGAACATCACGGATTTTGAGTTCGCCTCCGTCTCGGACGGGGCCGGGCGGGACTAGCGGGCGAGCCGGCTCGCAGTAGACTTCCGCCGCAGGGACCTGCACGAGTTCGAGTTCGGGATAGCGCAACGCCGTCAGGGAGCCACCAAAGACACAGCCGGTGTCGATATTGATGGTGCGGTTCAGCCAGGTCGCTCGTGCTACCGGAGTGTGACCGTAGACCACCACGGCGTTACCCCGGTAGTCCGCTGCCCAGTTCCGTCGGACGGGCAGACCGAACTCATCGGTCTCTCCGGTGGTGTCGCCGTACAAGCAGAAGTTACGCACCCGCTGGGAGGCGCGACCCTGGAAACGCTCTTTGATTCCGGCGTGGGCCACCACCAGCCGACCCGAATCCAGCACGTAATGGCTGATCAGGCTGTCCAGGAAGCGGCGCATCCGGTCCCTGTAGGCTGTATCTTTGCCATCGAGTTCGGCGACGGTTTTTTCCAGACCGTAGGCGACGTTGACCTGGCGGCCTTCCAGGTAGCGGGAAAGTTTGGCGTCGTGGTTGCCGGCGACAGCCATGGCGTGGCCTCGTTCGACCATTCGGGCGACGATCTCGAAGCAGTCGAGGTTTCGGGTCCCACGGTCGGTGATGTCGCCCACGAAAAAGGCTGTTCGACCCTCGGGATGCCCGTCGGGGCCGTAGCCCAGGCGATCGAGCAGGATCTCGAGTTCGCTCGCGCAGCCGTGCAGGTCGCCGATGATGTCGAACGGGCCGGACAGGTCCCGCCGGTCGTTCCAGAGCGGCGTCCGTTCCATCACGGCTGACTCCTGGCGGTCGAGAGTCAGGCGGTAGACGCGGTGATAGCGTTCGTTCTTGACCTCTCTGCAGCCTTTGTTGAACAGAGAGATGTGGCGTAAGACCACTCTTGGGTCCATGTCGCGGTCCTGGCGCTGGGCGTTGCGGCTCAGGCAGACGTCCCGAGGCGTATCGAACAGTAGCGCCAGTGTCAGCGAGTCGTGCTCCTTGGCGATCGCCTTGAGCGCCTTGCGGTCTTCGGCCCGCAGATTGGTGGCGTCGACCACCGTCATCCGGCCCTGGCGCAAACGAATGCCGACGATGGCGTGGAGCAGTTCGAAGGCGGCTCCGGTGGCGGACTGGTCGTTTTCATCGTCACTGACCATGCCTCGGCAGCGGTCGGACGAGACGATTTCGGTGGGCAGAAAGTGGCGCTGAGCAAAAGTCGACTTGCCCGAGCCAGAGGCGCCCATCAGTAAGATCAAGCTGGGTTCGGGGAGAGAGAGCTTCATCGGAAAAAGACCGCCATCTGGCTGGGACAGCCGTAAAGTTCGTGGGGCTCGCCAACGCCCCTGAGTTCGACCTGGTAGTCTCCTCGCACCGCTTCGGCCCACTCGCGGAACTGCTCGCGGGTCCACTCGAAGCGGTGGTCGGAGTGGCGGAAGCGACCCGTGGGCAAGCTTTCCCAGACGGCGTTATACTCGACGTTCGGAGTGGTAACCACGATGAGTTGGGGGCGCAGGTGCCCGAACAGGTTTCTGGCCAGGCGGGGGAGGTGCTCGGGGTCGACGTGCTCGATCACCTCGACCAGAACGGCCGCCTCGGCACCCAGCAGTCGATCGTCAGCGTAAAGCAGACTGCTCTGGAACAGTTCCACCCTGGCGCGCTGAGCTTCGCTCCGTCGCTCCAGCGCTTGTCCGGCCCGTTCCAGGGCCAGCGGGGAGACGTCGCAAGCTAGAATCTTGGAAAGGCGAGAGTTTTTGAGCAGACGTCGCAGCAGTCGACCCTCGCCACAGCCAAGATCGGCCACGCTGGAAACTCCGCGCTCTTCCAGTACGGCCGCCACCGCGTCCAGACGCTGGTCGTGGAGCCCCAGGCGACGTTCTTCTTGCTCTTCGCAAGCCCCGGCTTCTTCCTCGCCTTCGGCCTGCTCGGCGGTTAGCGGCACGAGTTCGCTCAAGGCGCGCTGCCGCAGGTCCTTACGGAAGCGTAGGTAGCGGGTGACGATCAGCTCTTTCTCGGGGTGGTCGGCCAGCCAGTCTTCCCCGCGCTGCACGAGTTTTTCGACTTCGTCGGTACCGACCCAGTAGTGTTTCTCGTTGTCGAGGACCGGCATCAGGATGTAGAGGTGCCGTAACGCCCGGTAGATCTCGAGGTGAGCGGTCAAGACGACGTGAAAGTAGGCCGAATCGCCCCACTGAGGGTAGGCTTCGTCGATGGCCAGCGGAGTAGCCTGGACGTCGTAGCCCAACGGTTCGAACAGGCGACGCAGCAGCTTTTCCCCCCCGCGACAGGGCAAGAGCGGAATTTCTATCTCCACTTCGACAGCCTTTTCGACCAGCTGAGGATGACTTTCGCAGCGTGGAATCATGGCTGTGCGAAACATTTGATTGAGAGCCACGCTCAGCAACGAGGAAGCGACGTAGGGGCGGTCGTTGACGTAAGGCTGAAGAGCAAAGCTCGAGGCGCCGCCGCGGCGGGTCAGCTTCATCGGATCGACCTCGATCATGAGCACGACCCTCTGAGGGGCGGGGTAAAAGACGTGAACTTCACCGAAAGTGGTGGACTGGGTGTGCACCTTGTCGGGGTGCTTCTGGAGCAGAAAGCTCAACTCTGGGAGGTCGGCTTTCAGATGGATCAGCATAGTGGGCGCTTCTTCCCCATGCTGCTCCGTGTCCCTTTGCGGGACTGAGCGAGTTTTGCAAAATGAGGGCCATAAAAAAAGCGACGACCGCGGGTTAGGCGGTCGTCGCTAAGTGGCCGGGGGAGCGGCTGAGAAGGCTACTCCTTCTTATCGCCCGGCATGGTCACGTCCACGTCAGGGACCGTGATGTTAGTCTTTTCCTGTTTGACGTCAACGTCGGGGACTTCGACCTCGACGGTTTTCTTTTCGGTGCCGACATCGACGTCCGGCACGCTGACCTGCTTGGTCTCTTTCTTGAGCTCGACATCGGCGGTTTCGACGTCGTACTTCGGCAGATTACCCTCGGTGGTAGTTACCTTGACGTCAGGCAGTTTGGCTTCCTCGGTCTGCTTGACACTGCAACCGGTGCCTGCCAGGGTGAGCAGCAAGGCGCCGCCGACGGCGGCCGTTTTCCAAATGGGTGTCGATTTCATATCGTTGTCCTCCTAGAGCTTTTCGCTAACCCTAATTTAAGCTTGCTCTTGTTGGGGACCATCGTTAGCTCGGTCCCAAGCGACCTATCCGAAGGTATCGACGGAAAGCGGACAAGGGGAGTCCCTGTGGAGGGCATACCTCGATGCTACTATGGGATACCCTGGTCGGGCACTTTTGAGGGATTATCGGCCGGGCACGGGTCGCTATATTAACCCTACAACCGAACACAAACATCCCCCAACCCCCAGAAGACCGAGTTCCCTCTCGGTCTTCTATCTTTGTGTCCGCTTTTTCCCGACGGGAAATCTGTGTGTTCAGCCGCAAGCTTGCCCTTGCCCGCCGAGCTCGCTAAAATCCGAGCCGGCTCGCTCGACAGCGAGCTGGAGCTCACTCCAACCCGAGCCGGCTCACTCGACAGCGAGCTGGAGCTCACTCCAACCCGAGCCGGCTCAGCTCGTGGGAACCTGACCGGTTGGCGGCTCCGGACTCATCGGCGGCATAAAAAAACGACCCTCCGTGGGAGGGTCGTTTTCCTTCTCTCTCGAGACGAAACTAGCGACGAGCGGGCTTCGGGCGAGCTTCGTTGACGACCAGCTTGCGGCCTTCGAGTTCGCTGCCATCGAGGCTGTCGATAGCGGCCTGGCCGCCGTCGCGGTCTTCCATTTCGACGAAGCCGAAGCCGCGGGGACGGCCGGTTTCACGGTCGGTTACCAGACGGACCGACTTGACGGGGCCAAACTGCTCGAAAGCCTGGACCAGCTGATCTTCGTGAAGGTTATAAGAGAGGTTTCCTACGTACAGATTCATCATGTTCTCCTGTTCTCAATAAGCGATCCCATTGCTGAGACGGCCTTTTGCATAAGCATCGGAAAGACCAACCATCCACACCGTGCCGGGTGCCTTACATGCAAACGCGAGCGAGAGAGGGAAACGGTTCTGGTATCGTGATATGCCCCACCTATTTACACCATGTGACATCAAAAGGCAACATGCCGCCGCCTTTTTCCCTTGCTAACCCCCGACCTGGCCAAGTTCTAGCGGCGACGGCGACGTCGGCGCTTCGGAGCGTCGCCTTCCGAGCCCGTAGCTGCGCCGTTTCCGGCCTGTCGGGGAGCCCCCGCCGCGACCAGGGTGCGTCCACCGCGAGAGCCACGGGACGAAGCCGATCCGCTGCGACCCGAATCGCTTCTCGACGAGCGCGAAGAGGACGAGCCACGGGACGAGCCGTTGCGCTCGGACGAGGCCGGAGCGACCGCCGACGGAGCCGCCGGACGTGAAGCCGCCGCCTCCAGGCGCTTCGCGGCGTTGCTTTCCAGGTTGGAAGGTTTGACCCAATCCATGGGGCGGATCGCTTGCTTGAGTCCGCGCTTTAGCTTGCCCCACTGCTCGTCGTCGGTGTCGGCGATCAGAGTGTAGGCCGAACCCTCGCGACCCATGCGGCCGGTGCGACCCACGCGGTGAGTCAGCAGTTCCGGGCTTTCGGGCAGTTCGTAGTTGACCACCAGTTCGACGTGGTCGACGTCCAAGCCGCGGGCCGCCACGTTGGTGGCGACCAGCACCTCGATAGTATTATCGCGGAAGTCTTGCATCACGCGGTCACGAGCGTTCTGGCTCATGTTGCCCTGCAGGCAGCCTACCGAATAGCCGAAGGTGGCCAGCTTCTTGGCCAGATTACGGACGCCGTACTTGGTTCGTCCGAAGACGATCGAACTGCCGTTGTCGGCCTGGTCGAGCAGGCTGCGCAGAGCGTCCATGCGGTCGCTGGAGCGGATTTTCAACGCGATGTGGTCGATTTTGGGCTCTTCTGCCTTGGTGACCGGAATGGTGACGGTGGCGGGCTTATAAAGATACTTGCGGCTGGCTTCCTGAACCCAGCCCGGCATGGTGGCCGAGAAAAGAGCGGTGACGTGGTCGCCCTTAAGCGCCTTGAGAACGAACTCGACGTCCTTGGCGAAGCCGTAGTCCAGCATCTCGTCGGCTTCATCGATCACGGCGTAGACGACTCGGTCCAGGTTGACCGCGCCCTGTTTGAGCAAGTCGACCAGGCGGCCCGGGGTGGCTACCAGAATCTGTACGCCCTTTTTGATGGCTGTGATCTGCGGTCCGATCGAGCGGCCGCCGTAAACGGGAAGGACGCTGAGGCCGTCGGCCGTGGCCAGGCTGGCCACGACGTCGACGATCTGATTGGCGAGTTCTCGGGTAGGGGTCAGGACCAGCGCCTGAACCCAGGCTTTTTTGGGATCGACGAATTCGACCATGGGAAGAGAGAAGGCCAGGGTTTTGCCCGAGCCAGTGCTGGCTTGCCCGATCACGTCCTGGGAGTCGAGCAGCAGCGGGATAGAACGCTCCTGAATAGGGGTGGGGGTCGTGATCCCTCGCGCTTCCAGCGCCTTCAGGCTCTGGGGGAGAAGATCGAAATCAGAAAACTTCATACTTTGTGGGCGTCCTTATGGCTGGGGCCGCGTCCCCATGAGGAGGAGCCGCGGCCCGAATTCTGGCCACTCTAACATACGGCGTCAAGATTGGTCTCGCCGGCCTTTCCCCTGGTTGGGATCTTTCCTAGTTGTCTCGGCGGGAAAGCACTGATTTCCACCCACCGAGGTTTCGCACCGGATTCTAGCACGAAAGGATGCCATCCCAGGATAGGCTGCTTCCCTCCAAGGGGATGACCACGCCGTTTGGCGGCCGCGATACATTAGAGAAGCCGAAGCCAGAGGGCAAGGCTCACAGTACGGAGGGAGGTCGCGAGCACAATGCACGAACGGAATGACGAAACGTTGGACCGAGCCGCTCACGGAAGGTCCGCCTACGGAACTTACGATTCTGTGCTGGGGCTGGACCGCTACGTTGCCGACCTGGCGACAGCGAGCGGCCGCTACTCGGTTCTTTTCGAGGGCCGGGACGGCGTGCGCGCCGTGATCCGTCATCCGGACCCGTTCTTTCGGGCCCTGGAGAGGGCCTGGAACGAGCATCCGGGTCTGGGTGAGCGCGATGTTCACGCTTGCTTCTGGGGGCTGACGGAGCCGGAGATTCGCGGCGGGTTCGACTTTGCCGAACGGGTCGCACTGATCTCCGGGTTCCTGACCCTGGCCGCCACGGCGGTCGAACTGCTGGCCAACGGGCAACACCCGGAGGTCGCTTCGCTCGAAGAGCACGCACGGCACTACGGATCCAAAAGTAACAGTTTTTCCAAAAGAGAGGTCTTATGAAAACGCTACTCGCCGCTATGACTTTTGTTGTCTTTACGATGCTGGGACAGTCCGCCTGGGCCGACCCTGCCGTGAACTTCCTGATTTCCAACGAGAACGCCCGCGTGGTGGATAGCCACCAGTCGGTCATCACTACCCCGGTAGCCCAGCCGTTCAATGCGGCTCAGTGGCGCTGGGATCAAGCGGAAGCTCAGGAAGCGATCAAGACGGCCTTCCCCGAAAACCGAAGCGTCGTCAAACCGATTCAGGTCGTTCGCGAGAACGGTCGTGACGAGACGGAACTGAGCGAGGTCGACCTGCGCGAAGAGTTGGCCGAGTCGAGACACCTGCTCAGCGACCGCTAAGGTTCTCCTCGCCGGGCTGCGCCGCTCGTTGGCGAGCCAGACGTCGTCGAACGACTTCGAGATAATCCTTTCGGTGCTCCGCGCTGCGGCGACCAAGGTTGGTCTCGTGCAGCCGGCGACGTGCGACCAGCGCTTCGGCGTAGAGAAAATCCGCCGGCAGCTCTTGCAGGCGAGCCAGCCAATCGGCGAAGTCGCCGATTTTAAGACTCTCATCAAACGGCCCTACCCTCATCGCCAGGTTTCTTCGGAGCAGGCAAGCGAGCGGGAGGGCCGCTTTTTGTTCCTCGCCGATCGGACCCTGAGCGTTGAACTCTTGAACTCGCCCAAAAACCGCACACGGCCTTGGCGAGCTTTCGAGCAGGGGGACCTGGTTCTCTAGCTTGTCTTGCTGCCACAGATCGTCGGCATCCAGGAAGGCCAGCAGTTCCCCTTGAGCTGCCTCCATCGCCCGATTCCGGGCGTAGGCCGCCCCCTGCGAAACGGAGCCTCCTAGCGCCACCACGGAGGCGCCCAGCGAACGAAGGACCTTCTCTGTGCCGTCGCTGGAGCCGTCGTTGTAGATGATCACCTCCGTGGTCAGGCGTAAGCTCTGGGAAAACACCGAGGCGACCGCTTCGGCCAGAAACGGCTCCGCGTTGTAGGCAGGGATCACGACGCTCAGCTGCGGAGTCAAGCGGGGCCTGCTTCCTGGAGGGGACGGCACAGGTCGAACGCGTGGGTCAGGCGCTGTTCGACCTCGCCCGCCGCCGGATGGTCGGAAAGGCCCATCCGGTACGAGGGCAGGCGTCGGCAAAGGTCCGCTAAGGCGCGAAAGTCCAGCGCTCCCGCGTTCGGGTTCTGCATCAAGCTGCTCGGAGCTAGACGTCGCAGCGCTTCGGCTCGGCCGATGGTCGTCAGGCCGCCCGGTCCGCGAAGGTCCGGCCAGACGATGCCGATCAGCGACACCGGTCCGAACAGACGCTCGGCAGGTAACAGAAAACAGCCTTTTCCGTCCTGCTCGCCCAGCGACTCATAGCTGCTCAACCAGGGCATCCGCTGCAGCCCCTGGGCCCCGACTTTGAAAGAGCGATAGAGCGGGAGGGCGCTCAGAGAAGCCTCTTCGACGGCCGTGTAGTCTTCGGCCAGGAAGCCGAGACGGCTACCTTCACGTAACGTCGCCAGCGCCGACGAGGTTTTACCCGAGCCGCCGGGACCGATCAGGAGTAGCCCGCTGCCGTCCCGGGTCACCACGGCGCCGTGAAGAAGGTGCAGACCTCGTTGGGGGCCGAGGAACCCCAGAACCGTGCGCAGAGGAGCGCAGCGGTCCCAGGTGGGGATCGCTTCGGGCTGCTCGTAATAAACCAGCGCCCGTCCCTCCTGGCGGTCGGCCAGGTGCATTCCGTGGGGCGGCGCGACGGCCAGGCAGTTTTCGTCGCAGAGCGGTTCGATACGGCCGCGTGAGGAATCTTGGTCTATCTCGACGGGGAAGGTGGGAAGT
The DNA here is from genome assembly GCA_023447635.1 of Vulcanimicrobiota bacterium. Classification (GTDB taxonomy): domain Bacteria; phylum Vulcanimicrobiota; class Xenobia; order Xenobiales; family JADMJV01; genus JAEXNA01. The sequence goes on from JAEXNA010000012.1 coordinate 43,327, forward strand.
TGCTCGAGTTGCGGTCGACCCACCACCTTGATGGAGAACTCGACGCCGTCTTCGAGCCAGGGCGAAACGCCGTGAAGTCCGGTGGTCATCGGCTCTAGCCAACCTTCACCATAGACTTCGACACCCACTTTGCACGAGCCCAGTCTCAGCAAGAAACGACCTGAGTTCGGCGCGGGGGGAAGCGTCTGCCAGGCCTGGGCCAGCAGGGTCGAGCAGGTTATCGCCATCGCCGCGAGGCCATGCGTTGAAGTTTCGCTCCCGTTCGCTTCAGCAGGTCGCGGAGACCCTGAATCTCTAGCCGGCGCTTGATGTAGCCTGGAAAGCCCCAGCCTGGCTGAGGCTGATTGCGGAAGTGCAGCCAGTAATCCAGGAACGGAAAAAGCAGGTAGTGCCATTCGTGCGAGCCATCGTGAACGGTGCGGGTCGCCTCGCACCAGGCCCGGTCGGTCAAGGAAGGGCGGCGCTGCCGCTGGACCTCGTCAAGGCCTATCCCCTTCAGGGGCAGCCCGGCCAGGCGGCTGAGCAGGTGACGCTCTTCCAGCATACGGGCCACTTCAAGAGGGTCGATCTGGTCTCGCCAGGCTCGAGCTAGGAAATGCAGATCCAGGAGGTAGCGGGTTCGGTTCTCGGGCTCTCGGTTGGCGATCACCAGAAGATGGAAAAAGTGATGACTGGGCGACAGGGTCAACGCTTGTCGACCCCCGCCCAGATCGAAGGAAACGGCTTCCCGCCAGAACGGCAGGTCAGAGTCGGCCAGTCGGGCCTCCCGCAGCAGAAAAAAGTGCAGGTCCAGTTCGCAGTCGTTCTTCTTCCAGGTCATGCCGTGATGCAGGCGTTCGTAGGGAGACAGGCTCGGGTCGGGAGTGACCCACCCGTCCGCGTGCATCATAGAGACGGCCTCGGCGGCCCGCTCGAAGGGGACCAGCAGGTCGAAGTCCGAGGTCGGCCGCTGTCCCTGGTCGGCGTAGAGCAGGGCGTTGAAAGCCAACCCCTTGAGGACCAGAGCCGGCAATTGATGGCTATCGAACAGATCCAGGACAGCGCAGCAGGCGCCCCGCAGGCGAGCGTTTCTGGCCCAGGCCTGGCGATAAACGCCGCGCAGGCGGCCTTCCTCGGCAAACTCGAGACCCGCCGCCTTGAGATTTTTCCAGACGGCCGGCAACAGTCGCTGGGCGGGATAGTCGAAGTCGTCGAGGGGGACGGCAGCAAGCAGCCCATGCCACAGGGCCACCGCCGTTTCCGGGGGCTCCGTTGCGCAGCGCAAAAGGTCTAGTTGTGGACTGGCCATCCGCGCTCTAAATCGCCGTCGTGGATCGGGTCCATCTCGAAGATCTCTTTCATGTCTTCGTACTGCTCGATTTCGGGAAAGTCGTGGCGGGTCAACTCGTGGTCGGGAGCAGACTCGGGATCGCCTTGGCGCGGCACTATCAAGGCGTGTTCACCGAGATAGCTCACTAGCCCGGATGCGCTCTCGGCAGCCCTGGCAAGGTCGCTGTCGGGGAACCGCGCCTGCCAGCGTTGCACGGTCTCTTCGGCGGTCATGCCGTGCAGAAGGTCGCTGGCCAACTGGCTGGTGCCGCCCCGCAGGCTGTAGTAGACCCCTTTGAGCAGGTCGATGAGAAGCATCTCACCTTCCACCATCTCCCACACCACATCGCTATCTCGGGTTTGGAATCTCATCGTGTCTCCTGCGTGGCCTGGGCTCGGCGGCGGGCCAATACTTGAGTTAGGACGCGGGCCAGGTCGGATTTTCTCTCCTCTTCACTTTGGCCCGAAGTCAGACTGGAGTCGTGTTTTCGATACTTCAAGACGGGATCGTCGTGACGGGTCATGCTGACCTTCGCCTCCTTGAGTTTGAGGTAAAAGTCCAGGTCTTCCGAAGTGCGATGGACTTCGTCCTGGGGAAACCGCAGGGCCAACTCCCGGCGTACGAGCAGGCTGGCCATGCAGGGGGTGTGGCGGCTTTCTCGCCGTCGCGGGTCGGGCCCTCCGTCGGCTCCCACGAACGAGGTGACGCCGAAGATGACGTCGGAACCGTGCTCCTTCGCCAGGCCGAGCTGAAGCTCGAGTCGTCCCTCTATCCACAGGTCGTCGGCGTCGATGAAGGTCACCCAGGGACGCGTCGCCTGGCGGATCCCGGTGTTTCGCGCGGCTCCGGGACCTCGATTGGCGGCATGCCGGACGACCTGGATGTCGGGGAACTCGGAAAGGTCGGGGAGGCGCTTGGGGGAGTGATCGTCGACAACGATCAGCTCGCCGGGCCGCTGGGATGCCACACTGCGGAGAGCCTCCATAAAGTGGAGTGGGGGTCCGTACACCGGAACCACCACGCTAACGTCGCGAGAGGTGAACATGAGCGGACGTTCTGATTCTGCCCTTCGCCTCCTCCAGAAGTGCGAAATGTAGGCCAGGCCTACCGCTGCTCCCAGGCCATCCTGACGTGTTCTTGATGCGAACGCTGATAGTAGTCGCCCCACTCCGGAGAGGGGGGAGAGGCCTGCTGTAGCTCGTCCAGGGACGAGGCGGCTCGGGCCTGTTCCAGCAGGCGACCGAGGTAGCGCTGGTTGTCGGCCAGGCGCTGGGTACCGCGCTGCGGGGGGGCGTGGTTGGCCAGCACCCAGTCCGGTTTCAGGTCGAGCATGTCGAGCAGAGAGGCGCTGAGCTCTTCGATGGTGTGGGCGTCGGGCGTACTATCTTCGTCGACCAGCGGGATCGGGTCTTCCACGCAGTCGCCCGGGAGTAAGGTCGAGATTTCCGGGATCCAGAGCGCCAGGTGGTCGGGTCGATGGCCTACGGTAGGGAGCAGGTGGAACTGCAGGTCGCCTCCATCGAGGACGCACGTTCCATCGACGGCGATGGAGGGCGCTACCAGACGGACGTTCCCGTAGAATTCCGGGGCTTCCGCCTGCTTCTTGGCGAGTTCTGCGGCTCCAACCTGACCCAGGATCCGCTCGCGGCAAAGCCGGCTGGCCAGGATCGGTTCGGGAAACGCCATGTTGCCGTAGTAGTGGTCCCAGTCGGCGTGGCTGTTGACCACCAGAAGGGGGCGGCCCTGGGCCAGGTCCAGGGCGGTCTGTCGCAGCCAGGCGCCGCTCAAGGGGCCAAGCAAGGTGTCGTAGACCAGGACGAAACGCTGGCAGACGACCAGGTAGGCGCGCACCATATCGCCACATTTGGCGATGTGCAGACGGGGATCCCAGCCCTGATTGGCTTCGATCTCGAGGGTCAGGTTATCTTCGACAAGCATCGGGACCGCTTCTGACCTCGACGCTCGGGGGCCTCCACAGGGCCCCTTTTTAGCCGTTGCCTTCGGACCAGACCAGCGGCTCGACCCGGGTCCAGTTCCAGGGAAGCTGCTGGGTGAGAAGTTTCAGGTAGTCCGGGTCGTAAATAAAGGTCGCTCGGTTGCCGTTCTGGATGCGAAAATGATCGTTGCCGCCGGGATTGTTTCCCGCCACCACCGAGCCGTAGAACGTCGTGTTCTTGCCGTTGACGTCGAAGTCGAAGTTGCCGCGAGCATAGACGAACCCTTTGAACGTCCAGTCCGCATTCGAAATGTTGGCTATGCGGACGTCCTTGTCGGCGTAGATGACCAGGCCCGCATATTTGTCGTTGGCCGAGACTTCCATGTCCCCGCTGTCGATTTCGAGGGCCCAATAGGTGTAGCCCATATACTCTTTCTGGACCCAACGGTAGGTTTGGGGAAGAGGGTTGAGAGTGACGTTGCCCTGTTTGGAGATGACGGTTCCCAGCCCCTTGGTGTATCCCGCGCCGATCGAGATGTCTCCGTCGGCCTCCAGGACGACGTCGTTGTTGCCGCTCCCCAGGTTAAAGGTCGGGAGCGTCGGCGTCCCCCCCGAGCCTTCCCGAACGGTCAGCTCAAAAGCCGATGGCGGCAAGGAGGAGCCGTCCGGGCGACTCTGCGGCCGAACGCGAGTTTCTGGAAGTACGGTGACCGACTGATCGCTCAGGTTGATGACCACGGGCGCCGATGCGTCACCGATTTCTCGGAACCCCATCTCGGGAGCCTGCACGGGATTCCCCTCGAGATCCTGAGTGGTGATATCGTTTTGAAAGGTCTGGTCTACGGCGAAGCGGTCGCCAACGATAACCGGGATGGCGGACATATCCGCCCCGTAGTCGACGTCGGTGGCCAGGACTTCTTCCGAGGGAGTGTTCGATTTGGTCCGGGACCGCATCACCTTCTGAGGTCGAGAGCTCGACGGAGGGTCATAGTATTCGACGACGTCGACCGACTCTTGTTTGCGACTGTACTCCCACTCGGGTCCACGTCCGCGATCCACCTGCTTTCGCACGTGCACGGTGGCCATGGCTTTGGTAAAGCGGTATTCGCCGGGGGGCACCTCGATGTCCCGATCCTGGAAGGGGTCGGCGCTGTTATGGAAGGTTGGCTGCGGGATGTTCTCTGGTTTAAGGTCGTAGATGTCCGCTCGGCTGTTGGCGTCGCTGACCAGTCGACCGCCCGACCGTCGAGCCGCCTGAGCCAGCAAGGCGGGGTCGTCGGAAAGAGGATTAGGCGTGTCGTTCTGCGAGATGTCGCCGCCGGACCAGAGCATGCCGGTGCTGTCGCTCTGCATGGTGTCGAGATTGGCGTCGGGCCGAGTCACGGTCTGGTCGTGTTCGACGAATCGGGTTCTGCCCGAGGTCAGCCCGGGCAAGTCGACGCCGTTCTCGCCCCGGATCTCGTTGCGGAACGGGTCCTTGGAGGCAAACAGCGCCTGCTGAGTAGCGACTTCGACCTTGCCTCGACTTAGTACGGAGGCATCGTAGAGCGGCGCCAGGCGAAGCAAGCAGTCGACCTGTTGGCGTGAGCGGCTGCCGTTTTTCGACTCTCGACCGTCCCAGGCGGAAATGCGCAGGCGGACCTGCTCGTGCCCGGTGGCCAGACCGTCGAGGGACGAGGCGCCTGCGGGAGCGGTCAGGGCGTTGATCACCTCGACCTCGAAACCCGAGTTGTGTTCGGTCAGGTAGCCTCGGAACAGGTTGCCTTCGACCGAGGTGATCTCGACTCGACTGTCCAGGGCGGCCAGGCCTCCCGGTTCGGTACGAGCTGGATCGACTTCACCCGGCTGGCGGAATCCGCCCTTGCCCCAGTCTCGATTGTGCTCGATCTGGTACAAGCAGTAGTCGTAGAGGGTGGTACAGGCGGCGCGGGCTCGCAATCGGGCGTCGGAGGATTGGGCGACGGCGAACACCCCGCTCTGGGTTTGGATCAGAGCCCCGGTCAGCACGAGCAAAAACATGCTCACCATCATGGCGGTCAGTAGGGCGACGGCTCGGCGGCGCCGGCGTCGTCGAAGAATGCTGAGATTAAGTGCCACGAATCCCCCCGCGCCCCTTGCTCAGGCCGCCGCTTCTCATTATATCAGGAATCACAGTCGGGGCCAGGTGTTCCTGGGATAGATCGTGGTCTGAACTTGCAGGGTTTCCTGGCGGCTCTGTCCTCCACCGGCCTGTACCGTGGCCTCTTTCAGGACCAGGTCGAAAACCACGGTGTTGCGCGGCTCGGACAGCTCGACCGAAAAACTTTCGACCCCGCCAGAAAGCCGACGCTGATCCAGCGGCGTCAGGGTTCCGGCCAGGGCCGGCTCCAGCATGGCCGCGATCGCCTCGTGCTGAAGCGGCAGTGTCGCTCCGTCCGGGAGGTAGAGCTGGCGGAGCAGCAGTCCACGCGCGTCTCGAGTGGCCACGTAGGCTACCATCCGGTTCCAGGCCGGAAGACCCAGGGAGTCGACCAGCAGCGGCTGCTGCCAGCTATCCATGGCGGCGACCGCCAGACCGTCCCGCCGATGGCCCGCTTCTTCTCGGGCCACCGAACTGCAGCGGACCAGATTAGAGAGTCCTACGTCGCGCTGCAGCCAGGTGAAGATGGCGCGGGCGTCGCGCTGCAGCACCTGCCGCCCGCTGGCGTTGGCGAAGATACGAAATCCCGACGAGGCGGCGTAGAAACAGACGGTGCCGACCAGGGCAAAGATGCCGATGGAAAGGATCAGTTCGGCGACTTGAAAGCCACCCGTTGCCGTCCTACGCTTCATGGCGAGCCAAGCTCGCCGCGAATGTAGACCGTGCGCGTGGCGGTGACCGCGCTTTCCCCTAGCTCGGGGCGGGCCTGCTTCAGTTCGCCCCACCACCAGACCTCGACCGACACTTGCTGGACCGTGCCCAGGTCCTGAGGCGATTGGCGCAGTCGCAGGACCCTGACCTGATAGCGAAACGGCGTGGCGCTGTCCTCGCCGGGAAGCACCAGATCACGTACCCCGGTCCAACGGCTGGGCGAGGCGCTGTCGAAACCCCAGTTGGGAGGTCCGGCGGCGGCGCTGCTGTCGAGGACTTCCTGGGCCAGCAGGATCGCCGCGGTTTGGTGGGCCGTCTTCCCTCCGCTGCTCAGCAGGCGAGCGAGGGTGCCGATGACCAGGAGGCTGATGGTGGCGATCAGGCCGATAGCGACCACAATCTCCATCAGCGTCAGTCCCGCGCGCCGTCCTATCAGTGACCCCAATGTTCCCCCAGGTAGGGCTGCCGCCCCGAGTCGGTATAACTTCTGGCTAGGTTCCTAATCCCCTGGGAAGGCGGAGGGTCAGTCGTCCGAGTACGGAACGTGGGGGCGGTCGTCGGCCACGTCGTGGGGGATCGTTTTGGCAAAGATGGCGTAGAGGATGGCACCGGTCAGGACCAGGAAAAGGGCCTGAAGGCTCTGCACCGGGGCCTGGTACAAGGTGTTAGCGGTCAGCAGAACAGCGGCCACGATGAACACGATCGGAACCACGGGATAGCCCACGACTTTGTAAGGACGATGGGTGTGGGGCTCTTGACGGCGAAGTCGGATGACCGCTCCCGCGCCCAGGGCGTAGAAGATCCAGAAGACGAAGACGACGTTGTCGGTCAAAGTTTCGAAGGTGCCCCAGAACGAGAGCAGCACGACGGCCCAGATCCCCTGCACGATCAAGGCGACGTAGGGCGTCTTGAAAGTCGGGTGGACGGCCCCGATCGCCTGCGGGAAGCGGCCGTCCTGAGCCATGGCGTAGTAGGCGCGAGGGGCGGACAAGATCGAACTGTTCAGGGCGCCGGCCATGGAGACGAAGGTCAGTGCCGACATGGCCAGCAGACCTTTCATTCCCAGCAGTTTCCTGGCGACCACGGCGGCCACCGACTTGGACTCCTGAACCACCTCCATCGGCAGGACGAAGTGGTAGGCGGCGTTGGTGATAACATAGACGGCGATCACGAATCCGATCCCCAGGCCGATCGCTTTGGGCAAGTTCCTCTGCGGCTCTTTGAGTTCCCCGGCCATGAAGCCCAGGTTCACCCAGCCGTCGTAAGCCCACAGCGCCTTGGTCATACAGAGCCCGATGGCGCCCAGCAGTCCGATGTTCATGGGTAGCGACGAGGCGGGAGCAAAGTTGCCGGTGCTGGCCTCGCCCAGCAGGAAGGCGCCTCCCACCAGAACCGCAATGCCGACCACTTTGGCCAGAGTCAAGATATTCTGCACCCGAGCGCCGGACTTGACGCTGAGAATGTTCAGGCCGGTCAGCAAGGCGATGAGGGTCGCCGCGATGGGGAAGCGAAACGCTCCGATTCCGGGTGAAAGCTCTTCCAGGCTCTGGACGGCTCCGGCGGCCAAGCCTGCGATCGAGCCGGTTTGCAGCACCGCGAGCAGCGACCAGCCGAAGAGAAAGCCCACGAAAGGGCCGTAGGCGCGGCGCAGGTAGACGTAAAGTCCGCCCGCCTCGGGCATCATGGCGCCCAGTTCGGCGACCACCAGCGCTCCGCCCAGGGTCAGCAGTCCGGAGGCCAGCCAGATCACCAGGATCAGCGGAGCGTTCGGGATCAGTTCGGCGATCCCCGAGGCTTTCAGGAAGATTCCCGAGCCGATCATGCTGCCGACCACGATCCCGATGGCGTCGGTCAGCGTCAGTCGACGCTCTAATCTCTCCTCACTCATCGCCGTCCACCTCCAAATAGGGTCGGAGTGATGGGAGCGGCCGGAGGGAAGGGAGGGGCATGCATAAGGGAGCCCTATTCCAAGGAGGCGGGGAGAGACCCTGCCCGCCCCTTTCTCATGGACAGGCGCCAAGGATTGGGGGAGGAGTTCGCGCGCCTTGGAGAAAACCGTCCGGACGGTCAGTTTGGGTTTCTGTTGGAGGACGTGCGATGGGCTATGTGATGTTGATGGGGGCGATTCTGACCGAGATCTGTGCCAGTACGTTCCTGCGCCTGAGTCGAGGTTTCGAGGAGGCCGGCTACGGCGCGGTGGCGCTCTGCCTCTTTTCGGTCTCGCTTTACTGCCTGGCTCGCGCTATCAAGACGGTTCCGCTCTCGGTCGCTTATTCGCTCTGGGCCGGCCTGGGGATCGCTGGGACGCTGGCCGCTGGCTACTGGATTTTCGAAGAGTCGATCAACGCCCAGCAGATTGGCGGCACTTTGCTCATCCTGATGGGAGCGATCGTGGTTCGAGCCTCGGCCGCCTGAGCGGGCAGGCCCAGGCCTGCGGGGGAGGGAAGGCGCGAGAGTGACCAACCGCGCGGAACTGACCCGCCAGAAGCTGCTGCAGGCCGGGCGCCAGGTGGCTTTCGACCTGGGCGCCGCCGCTTTGACGGTAGAAGGCGTGGCTCGCGAGGCGGGAGTCAGCAAGGGGGCTGTCCTCTACCACTTTCCCAGCAAGGACGGCCTGCTGGCCGCAGTGCTGGAGTCGCTTCTCGAAGGGTTTCAGGAAGCGGTCGAACGCGAACACGAGCGCGGCGGCTCCTGGCTTCGCGCCTACCTGCGGGCCTCTTTCCCGCAGCAGCGGGCGGGCTATCTGCGCGAAACCAGAGTGATCTTTGCCATCGTGACCCTGCGTCCCGACCTGGCTTCTCTGGTCCAGGAGCGTTTCCTTCGCTGGCACCAGCGGGCTCTCGAGGACGGCCAGGATCCGCTGACGGCGGGGCTTGTTCGGGTAGCCGTCGACGGTCTCTGGTACAACGAGATGTTCGGCTTCTCCCTGGACGAAAGGGCGAGAGAGGCTCTGCTCGAGCGGCTGGAGAGCCTGCTCGACTAGAAGGCGAAGGTGCGGAACGCTTCGGGGGTCAGCACCCAGCGTCCGTTCTCTCGCACCAGCACCAACTGGTCCTGGAACGACTCGGTCTTCCCGGAACCAAAGGCGTTTTTGACCGTCGTTTCCACGTCGACGGTCGCCTTGTCTCCCTGGATCGACTCGGACAGCACGGTAAAGTGAGCGCCGGCTACACAGGCCATCATGCCTTCATAGACTTTAGCGTCCTCGGCGTTCGGGTCGGGGTTTTTGATCGCCAACTCTTTGGGGCCGGCGTCGGGCTTGGACTGTAGTTCGACGAGCGCTTGCTGGCACAGCATGGGAGAGAACTCTTCCTTGAGCAGCGTCAGGTACTCGCTATAGCGGGCCGGCCAGGGTTTGGTCTCGACCCAGATCTTCGCGAACCGCTGAGCTGTCAGTAGGTACTGGTTGGTAACCGAACTGGGAGAGTCGGGATCGTTGGCAGCGAACGCCGCCGAGTGGAGAAGTAGGACGAGCGTGGTCGCCAGGGCTAAAAAGAAACGCCTGTTCAGCACGCCTCGGGCGGCCGTCGCACTACGGGTGATCATCCTTGAATATTTTCCAATGCCGGAACAGATCCTTCCGGCGGCGTTGACTTGCAGGCCAAGAGAACATGGCGAGAAAATTGCTATCGCTGTGGCACTCGACGAGTATCTCCATAGTTTGCGCGAAGGCGAACCCTCCGACCCGGGCCAGTTCACCGTGGCCGCCGACCGGGCAAGAGAGCTTCTGGCCACTCGTGTCCTGGCGGATGAGTGGACGGCCTGGTCGTGTCTGGCCCAGGGTCTGATCCAGGCCGGGGCCCGCAGGTTCGAGATCGAATTGGGGCGACAGGCGGTGGTCTGGAGGGCGGATTTCGAGACGCCTCGACCGCTAGTCGACCTTTACGCTCAAGAGCGGTTTCTGTTGGGATGGCTGAACCTGGGCCGTTTCGGCAGCCCCTACTGGTCCGCCGCCGAGAGCACCCTGACGGTCGAACTCCGTGGGAACGCGTTTACCCGCTACCGGGCCGGCTCGGCTCTGGAGGCGCATCTTCGCAAAGTGCTGGCGTTGGCTCCGATCGCGGTCGAGATGGGTCGCTCCGAGGTGGTGGAGAGGCGTTTGCCCGCGGGCTGCTCCCTGTGCCTCTACCCGCTTGCCCAGACGATGGGGGGAGGGCTGCGCTTCGCCGAAGAGCCGCGCGAGCGGGACGCCTCGCTCTGCCGCGTCTTCTCTTTGAGCTCTCTGGGCGCGGACTGGGAAGGCGCCACGGGAGACTCGCTGGGCGCTTATGCCAGCCGCAGCAAGGCCTCCTGGTCCCAGGTCGCCTGGGTCCACCACGGCGTCGTCATCTGCCAGGAGCGCAACACCTTGGAGCGGCCCGGCGTCTCGGTGGTGGCTTCGGTCGAGGCGCTGGGGCTGACGACCGACCTTTCCGGATTTTCGGTGGTGAACAACGAGGCCTATTTCCGTTTTATCACCCTGCTCAAGCGCGACGTCCTCTGGATGTTATGAGCCCGTGTTCAGGTTCTTGGCCAGGCCGCCCAGCCCGCTCGGCTTGATCACGGTGTCTTCGTCCTTGACCAGGGCCTGAGGGGGAAGTTGTTCGCTGCGAGTCGTCAGCCCCTCCATCTTTTTTACGGCTGTGCCGACCGCCATGAACTCGATGATGTTACCTCCCAGGTGCGAGATGAAGGTTTTGATCCCCACGACCTGGTCGGCTCCGCAGGCGTCAGCCTCTTTGGCTATCTGCAGGATGGCGTTCTCGCGGGCGTCGTAGATCAAGGTGGTCAACTCGGGGATCTCTCCCCGCTGCAGACCGCGCAGGGCGGCCATCACTCCTCCGGAGAAGCCGACCGAGTAGACGGAGACTCCCAGCACTAACCGGATCGGCATGTAGCCGATGTGGATCAGGTTCCACATCTCCGAGCAGGTCAGGTGGCTGGTCATGGGGCGCTGGTCGAACTCGGGCCCCAGGGCGGGATGACGCGAGGCGGTGCCTAGCATCAGCATCTCGGTGGTGCCCATCAGCGGCATGATCGAGGTTCGGATCCCTACCACGGCGTTAGCGCCAAAGCGGCGCGCTTCGGCTTCGATGCGCTCGAGCGCCAGGTGGCGGGTTTTGTTGAACACCTCGCTGTACTGGGTCACTTCGCCTCGGCGGAACGACTGCAGGAAGCCTCCCACACCGCCTCCTACCCCGATCGAATAGGCGACGTTGCCGAAGGCGAAGTGGATCGGGTGAAAGCCGGCATCTATCTGGCAGAATAGCTCCTGGCCGCCCGCAGAGGTAGAGAAGCCAGAGAGGCTTTCGTCTTGCGAGGTCAGGCAAGATCCGACGGAGAGGAATTCGACCCCACCCGACTGCCAGAGCAGTTCGCTGGTCAGTCCGGTGACCGCGTGGCCGCCCCGCTGCTGCTGCTCTTTGAGCAGGCGGTCGATGGCCATCTGCCGGCCGTCGTGGATCACCTCGGTCACCCCGGTGACTTCGCCCCCGACCAGCGTTCGGGCCGCCGACGAGAGGGTGCCCAGGAACCCCATCGAATTGACGGAGTTCCCGATGACCAGGTCGCCCGGGCGAAACCCGAGTTTGTCCAGACAGAAGATTTCGTTGCCCGAGAGGCCGGTGACGATCGACATAGGGAAGAGTTCCCATAGTCGAGCGGGCTCCCTGCGGCGTTGGGTTAGAGGCTACGGGTTGGGCGCCATGACGACGAACCAGCGCTGGTTCTTATCGATGATGTGGCCTTTGCTGTCGGTGGACACGGTTTTCAGGCTGACCGAATCTTTGACGTTGCCGCCGATCACGTCGATCTCGCCCGGGCGCACGGCGGTCACCAGGTCGGTGTGAGAGGAGTAGGTCAGCGGTTGGTAGTCGAAGCTGACTCCGTTCTGGCGCGCATACCCGACCAGGTCGCCGACCTGAGGAGCGCGCTCGTTGAGTCGGTAACCCCAGTAGGCGAAGCTCTTGTCGCCCCGTTTACGGGCCAGGATGCTGTTGCGGATGTAGGTTGCGTGCCATTCCGAATAGGAGAAGCGATCGCCCATACCGGCTTCTTTCATGACCCAGGAGATGAAGGCGGCCGACCACGGCTGGTCGGTGTCCTTGCCGGTCAGGTTGGGGAAGCCCACCGCTTTCCAGTAGTCGCCGACCCGTTCCCAGTAGGGGTCCTCGGACTCCTGTCCGCCCTTCTTCACGATGGTGTTGCTCTTATCGATGGTCTGGTTGCCGAAGCGATCCCATTCGGCTTTGGCGATGCGCAGCGCGTTGTCGACCGGGGTGTCGGCCAGAGCAGGAAAGGTCAGAAGGGTGAAAGCCAGGCAGCTAAAGCAGAAGGAACGCATGACGATGCGGATTTCACAGCGGCGCCTTTCCCCCTGCGCCCCTGGCTCGGCGTTGGCGTCGCCAGATGGGGGCGTTGATGCCCATTTCCAGTGAAGCCAGGCTTGGCTCGGGGTCGGCGTCGCTAGATGTGGGCGTTGATGCCCATTTCCAGTGAAGCCAGGCCTCGACTCGGCGTCGGCGTCGCCATATGTGGGTATCGACGCCCATTTCCGGTGAAGCCAAGCCTCGACTCGGGGTCGGCTTCGCCACATGTGGGCGTTGATGCCCATTTCTGGTGAAGCCAAGCCTCGACTCGGGGTCGGAGTCGGCTTCGCCAGATGTGGGCGTCGATACCCATTTCCAGTGAAGCCGACCATCCGAGCGGCGGCGAAGCCTTTCGCGTGGCTACTGGCTGCGGGTTGTTTCAGGAGGGGAGAGAGAGTCCGTCGAGCAGGCTGGCGAGTTCGGCTCGTTTGACGGGTTTGGTCAGGAAGGCGTCCATGCCGCTGGTGCGGGCGGTCTGTCGGGCCAGTTCCGAGGCGTCGGCGGTGACCGCGACGATGGGCAGTTTCCAGCCGCGCTCGCGCACCTTCCGGGCGACCTCAAAACCGTCCATCATCGGCATACGCAGGTCCAGCAGCAAGACGTCGTAGGCGCCGGACGTCATCATCTCTAGCCCCTCGGGCCCCGAGTTGGCGGTCCACAGCTGGTGGCCCAGCTTGCGGGCAAGGAAGTCCAGCACGCGCAGGTTGGTCGGGTCGTCGTCGATGGCCAGCACCCGCAGCGGTCGGTCGAGCGGGGCCGGAGCGGGGGCGGGAGGAGCGGCCGGACCGACCGGGATGCGCAGATGAAAATTGACCGCTCCGCCTTCGCCGGTGGCCCACAGGCGGCCGCTGAGCAGGTCGACCAGCGACCCGATGATGGCGGGGGATAGTCCAGCTGACTCGACGCCGCCCGGGCTAGAGGTGAAGAGCAGCCCCAGCTCTTCGTGGCTCAAGAAATAGGTGGGGCAGGCCAGACGAAGCTCCAGCTCTTCGGGGGGCGACCAGATCGCCTCCAGCACGAGACGACCCTTCCAGCCCGCCCGGCCCAGATGGAACTGGAGCAGAATGGCCAGCAGCTGGCTCAGGCGACGACCGTCGAGCTGCAGCCAGGCCGGCATTTCGCTGTCGATCTTCAGCTGTAGACTGAGCTCGGGGCGCTCGAGCGAGGCGATCATGGCTTTGTTGCGCTGCAGCAGCTGCGAGATTTCGGTAGGCACGGCCTCGGAGACCACCTGGCCGGCCTCGAGCGCGGCCAGGTCCAGCACCCCTTCCAAAAGCTGAGACAGGCGCTCGGCGCTGACCAGAACCGTCTCGGCCAGTTCGACGGCGGGCTCGGGCAGGTCTTGTTCGACACAGGCCTGAGAAAGGTTGACCATGGCGTTGAGCGGGGTTCGCACCTCGTGGCCCAGGTTGGCAAACAGCTGCTGGGCGGCTTTCAGGTGACGCCGAAGCTCGGCCCCGGTTTTGTCCAGGCGGAAGACCTGCAAGCGCAGAGCTATCTCGCTCTCGATGCCGTTGCGCAGGTCGCCGAGCTGATCGATCTCTTTTTCGGTCCAGGCTCGAGGCTGGAAGTCGATGGCGCAGAAGCTCCCGATGATTTCGCCTTCCGGGGTTCGGATCGGCAGCCCGGCGTAAGCCCGGATATGGTACTCGGTCACCGCGATGGACTCTCGAGTTCGCTCGTCCTGGCGGCAGTCTTCCACGACGAAAGCGCCCTGATGTAGCACCACGAACTGACAGAACGACTGGGTGACCGGAGCGCTAGGGCTTAGCGAGGGCAGAGGAACCCTGGCGAATCGACTTTTCAGGAACAGCCGGTCCGATTCGACCAGAACCGCCAACGCTACCGGCACTTCCAGCAGGGCCGAGCAGAGGCGGGTGTAGCGGTCGAACGAGTCTTCAGGCGGGCTGTTGACCAGGCAGGTTTCGGCCAGCGCCTGCAATCGACGGGGAGAGGTCAGGTTGCTGACCGGCGCGATGTTTTCTATCCCGTTGCTGCTTGAAGCCATGATGTTCGAATGGTCGAGATGGCGATGGTTCGCTCTTGATCGCCGGATTCCCCTGGAGCCTAGGGGCGCTGCCGGAAACCCCGTTGACATATAGCGACGTATATTTTGGGCAGGCGGAACTGGACGTTCGAGGTAATATCGGGAATATTTTCGACGAATCGACCCGTTTCACATGCACAATAATAGACGAGCTAGATGTCGGCGGGCTTTCCGGTTGCTCCCCGAGAGTCAGCTCTATTTCTCTCTCGAGGGCAGAATTTGTCCGAATAGTCACAAGTTTGTAACTTCTCGATGCTACCCTGAAGGCGTGATATCGACCGAGCACCAAATTCTTCGAGCCCGACCCAACACCCCGGGACTACCGGCCACTTCGGCAGGGCGCACCGCAGGGGCGGATACGGGCGGCTCGCTGCCGGTCGACACCTTCAGCAAGGGCCCGATTCTCGACGAGTCGTTGCCCGACCTGAGCGGATTCGCCAACTTTTCTCGCTCGCGCCTGCTGGCCGTGCGCGATTCCAAAGACACCTCGCCCGACCCGCGCGTGCTGTTCGTGGATAAAAAAGACGGCGCCATCACGCCCGTCAACATGGACTGGAGCAAGACCGGGACGGCCCGCGACCTGGAGGCGGTGACTCCGAACGCCAACGGCGGCGGCGGCTTCCTGGCCGTCGAAGGGTCGTCCTTCGGTGAGAAAAAAGCTCGCCTGTTCGAACTTTCCGTCGGCCAGAGGAACGGCACTGCCGACAAGAGTCACATCTTGCCCGACTTCGGTCAGGAGATCGAAGGGATGACCGCGCTCAAAGGCGAGAACGGCAACCAGACCGTGCTGTTCGCCGGACGCGGCGGCAACGGCCAGCAAGGCCGTATCTACTGGGGAGAGCTGGGCGCCAACGGCCTCTCGTTCTCCAAAGAAGGTTTGAACGGCCAGGCGGTTCACGCGCCCCAGATCGGCGAAGGTCAGCGCGACCTGGCCGAACTGACGGTGGACAAGCAGGGCAAAATGTGGGGCGCCGCCGCCACCGACAACGGCGACGACGGCCCGTTCACCTCGGCGCTGTACCAGGTTGGCCAGTTGACCCCGGGAGGCGCCACCCCGTTCCAGGTCAGCCAGGGCGGTCCCAGCGTTTTGCTCAACGACATCAAGGCGGAGGCCGTGTCGGCTCAGGGCAACGGAAAGTTCTTCATCGGCTCGGATAACGAATCGTTCGGCGGCCGCATCGACACTCTGGGTTAGGGCTCTCGGCCGGGCTTCAAGGAAGCCGTTCTAGCGAAAAGCAAGGCCGCTCTAAGCCCGCTCGCCCACCTTGTCAGCCGCGATCAGTTGGGCCCGTCGCACGAAGCGGCGGCGATAGCTGCGCTGGGCCACTTCCAGAATGGCGTTCATCAGATGGCTGTTGATCCCGGCATTGACCACGGCTCCCAGCACCGGCACCATGGCCACAGCTTTGCGACGGAGTAGCGCTTTGAGCAGCTGACGCGCCAGCAGCGCCATCCCTTTCCCCGTCAGGGCGTAGGACAGCTCGGGCAGGGTCGCCAGGTCGCGGTCGATATCCAACTGGTCCAGTTCGTCGACCTGACGGTAGCGGTTCTTACGCCCCGGCGCGTGGCCGATGCGCAGAACGTGCAGGAGAAACTTCTGCTCCCGCTCCAGACGGGGGTCGAAGCCGTAGGAGATGGCGATCTCTTGCAGCGAGTGCACGGCGTACAGGTAGAAGGCAGGGACGTCGGCGAGTTGGCCCACCGCGCCGGCAAACCCGGTTATGCAGCTGCCCAGCACGGTGCGCTTTTTGATGTCGGCGCACAGCGTACCGACGCTCTCCTCGATCGCCATGAGATGGCCTTCGTATCCCGCCGAGTCCGAGCCGGGATAGGCGCGCGCTTTGCGCAGCCGCTCGTCGACCTGCTCGGGATCGAACATGGCCTGAGAGTGGTCCAGCGCCGTCTGCAAGGCGGCCGCCACCTTCTCGGTCAGGGTGTCGCCCACTTCGGCAGGAGCGCTTTCCATCAGGGCCGTCACGGGCACCGAGGCCGCGTCCAGCGTCCTGGTCCAGGAAGAGCGGTCGTCCTCGGGCAGGTCGAAGTTGTCCCCGCTCGACTGTGGCTGGTCGGTCATCTGAAGTGTAGCCCTCCACGGCAACGAAATTTCTCGAAACGAACCCACCTTCCGCGTTGCTTCGGGCAAGCCTTTCATGAAACCGCGCCAGGGGGCAGACGTTGCGGAACGTCCTTCCAGCTACCGATAGGTGCGCCCGCCGGGCTGGGTCAGCTCTAGCCCAGCGTGGTCGATGAGCAGTCGGCTGAGCCGGTCCGCTCCGGGCAGCCCGGGCACCTCAGAAAGGTTCTGCAGCGTCTCCGGCGGCCCCACCGGCAGCCGGAGCAGGCGCGAGCCCAGGGTCAGGCAGAGCATGGGGGTCAGGTCGAAACCGCGATGTTCGAAGCGCACCTCTTTGACCTGATGCCAGGTGTAGCGCGTTTTGCTCGCCCCCTCCCACAGGATCAACCCCTCCGGCTCGACCTTCAAAATCGTGGTGGCCAGGCGCTTCTGCTCGCGGAAGCGGCGCCACAGGGTGACCAGCCAGATGGGGGTCAGACCCAGGGTGACGAAGGCGGTTACCGGGGCGACTGGCAGCAGACCGAGCGACACCGCGCCTGCCCCCAGACAGGCGCCGGTGGCCAGCGCCGTGGGTCGCTTTGGCTCGGCCTCGAACCCGAACGCGAAGCGCTCGCCCTGGGGCGGAACCGGGCGCTGGCCCAGCAGCGCCTGCTCCATCGCTTCGGCCGACTCGAAGCGCAGTTCGGGCTCGCTCTGCACGGCTTTTCGGACCGCGTAGTCGACGTGTTCGGTGACGTTGGCGTTGACCTCGCGTACCGAGCCGAAGACAAAGGGGCGCAGGCTGGGGTCGGCTCCGGTGAACAGATGGTGCATCAGGGCGCCCAGCGAAAAGACGTCGGAGCGCGGGTCGGTCTGACCCTGGCCGTACTGCTCGGGAGCGGCGTAGCCCGGGGTGCCCATCACGATGGTATCCTGAACTTTGCCCAGGGTGTAGAAGCGCACCAGGCCAAAGTCGATCAGGCGGATATCGTCGGTCGGAGTGATCATCACGTTGGACGGCTTAAGGTCACGATAGATGATGCCGTGGTCGTGCAGATACTGCAGCGCCTGGCAGATCTGGATGGCCCAGCCCACCACCCGCGAGGGGCGCAAGCTTTCGGGATGGCTGGTCCAGGCCTCCAGCGTCTGTCCCTCGACCAACTCCTGGACCAGAAAGCGCCGCCCCTCGCTCTCGAAATAGTCCGTCACCTTGGGTAGGAACGGGTGGGACAGTTTCGACAGCACTTCGGCCTCGCGCCGGAACAGCGCTTCGAGCTGCTCTTTGTCGGCCTCCGAGGCGGGCGGCAGCTTCATCCGCTTGGCCACCAGGCGGCCAGGAAGCCGCTGGTCGCGCACTTCGACCACCGTGCTCATGCCGCCCTCGGCGACCGTGCGAACGACGGTGTAGCGGTTCTCTAAAACCTCTCCGTCCTTCACGGGATCAGCTCCAATCGCATCTGCTTGAGCCCTAGCTGCCCTTCCTCGCCCAACACGCTGATCTGCAGGTAGCCTTCTCCCGGCACGGCGGGCAGCGATAGCTCCGCCGCTCCGGCCGATGCCCGCAGGGCCGTCTCCCAGTCGCCCCGCTCTCGACCGTCCCTGGATAGCAGGCGCAGATGCAGCGTTCCGCGAGCCGAGGAAGAGCCGTCGAGCAGCAGTTTCAGGCGCAGCGACCCCGAACTGTAGCTGCGGCTATCCAACACCGTGGTGACCTGACCTCCAGCCTCCAGGTCCAGGCGCGGCCCCTCTCGACTCAGACGAAAGCGTGCCGCCCCCTGCGCTTTCCAGCGCTCCTCCTGCAGCGGGATCGCCTCGCCTTCACTGCCCCGAGTCAGCTTTATGGCGGGCAGCCGCAATCGTCCGCCCTTGACCTCGAAGACTCCGGGAACGGTGGGGTTGACGGTCAGTGCGGTGGGCGGCTGCAGCAGGGCCAGCACATACCGACCGTCAGGCACCCGAGTGATCTCGAACTCTCCGTTCACACCGCTGCTCACGGTCCGCTGATAAGGCGCTCGAAAGTCGGGGTCCAGGCTGTCGCCCGGGACCAGACGGGCGGCCCACTCGGCCTCATCCTGCAGCCCTCCAACCACCTGCTCCAGCCCGCCCTCCGGAACCTCGATCAGCCGAAGGCGCAGCCCCTCCCGGCGCCCCTCCACCCCTTCGATCTGGCCGCTCACCGTAGCGCCCTCGGGGGCCAGATCGGCCTGGGCCAGGACCCGCCAGCGCAGCTCGCCCAGCAGGTGGGCGACCAGACGCTGGCGCTCTTCGCTGGGCAGCGTCAGTCGAGAGCCCTCCCGTCGACCCAGACTGTCCAGGAAGGCCGACAGCCCCCAGGCGACCCCCGGAGCGTGATCGGCCCAGTCGCGTACGGCGGCCAGCAGACGCTCCTCCTCCCACTCCAGGTAGGCCGAGGCGACCTTCAGTCGGGCCGCTCTGGGGTCCACGCCCGGCCCCACCACGTTGACTTCGAGGCGGGGGTAGTCGACCCCGGGCAGCAGCCAGGGATCGCTGGGAGAGGCGGCCAGAAGGTAAGCGCGGCGGCCGTCTTCGAGCTCGGCCACGGAGGGCGACACCACCTGTCGCGGCATCACCTCCGACAGCCCGTAGCCCAGGCAGCCCAAACCTGCCAGGACGAGCAGCAAAGACGGCCACCGCCCGTCCCTTACCCCGCGATAAGAGGGGAGGGCGCCGGCCACTCCACCTCCCAAAAGGCCCGCCGCCACCACCGTCACGCCCACACAGGCGAGCAGGTTAGAGAACGGCAGACTGCCCACCAGCAGGGCGATGGTGGGCTGCCAATCCTGCGCTCGGGGCCAACCCAGCGAGGCCCTGGCAACCCATTCCAGAGCTCCCAGAGGCAAGACTAGCAAGACAAAATCGACGGCCAATCGGGGCAGCGGGCGGGCCGTCTTGAAAGCGACCAGAGCAAAACCGCCGAGTAAGCACAGCCCTACCCAGAGGGCGCAAGCCAGGCAGAACGCACCGATCTCGAGACTGGCCAGCAGCGGGAGCGCCACGAACGGGCCGGCCACGGCCAGGCTGCCTGCAGCGCTGAAGATGGAACGTGGAGTGGGGCGTACCTCGCCTTCCAGGTCGCCCAGCAGGGCGGGCAGGCCGGCTGTCCAGAGCGCGACCAGCAGCACCGCCAGCGAGGCCCAGAACAGCCCCTCTCCGGTCGGAGCCCAGGAAGCCCAGAGGGCGCTGTCCGGCAGCCCGCGGCGCGGCACCGCTTCGAGTCCGGCATAGGGAGGCAAGAGCCAGCGAGCGATAGCGGCTAGCGCTACCACGGCGCTCATCCCGCCAAAGGCGGCGACGCGCAGGCCATGACGCCAGGGCCAGCGCTCGTATGGAGCGCGCAGAGCTCGTCGCAGGAAGGCCCAGCGAGAGGCGGGCGCCGACCCGGTCAGGACGGTCTGGACCAGCCCCTTGAGCCCCGCCGGATCGACTTCGGGGAACGGCTGCCCCTTCATCTCGGCCGACAGCGAGAGCAGGCGGGTGCGTTGTCGCTGACAGTCAGGACAGCTGTCGAGATGTTCGTTCATCGCCTCGAGGTCGTCGCCGGTCAGTTCGCCGTCAGCCGAGGCGGAAAAGGCTTCAAAGCACTCATCACACGTCATAAGCTTGGATCAGCCTCCTTCTGGCGTTGGCTACCCGCGACTTCACGGTGCCCATGGGGATATCGAGGATCTCGGCGATCTCTTCGTAGGAGTAACCCTGCACTTCGCGCAGCGCCAGAATAGTGCGATCGGTGTCGGTCAGCCGCAGCAGCGCCTTCTTTAGCTGCAGGCGACGCCCGGTCTTTTCCTCGAGCCCGTCGGTCGAGGGGCCCCCGCCTTGCTCGACCACCTCGGTCAGCGACTGGGGGCGTTTCTGTTTGAGCAGCTTCTTGCAGCGGTTGACCACGATGCGGGTGAACCAGGTGGTAAACGAGGCCGGATCGCGCAGTTGGCGGATGTTCTGCAGGACGGAGATGTAGGCGTCCTGCACCGCATCCTGGCAGAGGTGGTGATCTTGCGCCACCGAGTAGCCCAGCCGATAGGCGCTGCGCTGAGTTCGGCTGACCAGCGGTTCGAAAGCGGCCAGGTCGCCGTCTTGCAGGCGCAGGACCAGACGACGCACTTCGTCGCCTTTATCCGCGCTTGAAGACAGGCCGGCGCTCATGGCGGTTGTTTCGTAGCTCAACGCGAGTTCCATCTAAACCACGGTCACCAGTTGGGTCAGCGGCACGAAGACCACCAGCAGCACGCCCAGCACCACCGAGCCGACCAGAGCGATGGAGAGCGGCTCGAGGGCGGCCAGAAAGGTTTCCAGGGCGCTCACCAGTTCGAGTTCGAAAAGGCGGGCCAGATGGCCGAACGACTCTTCCAGCCGACCGCTCTGCTCGCCCGCCAGCACCAGGCCGGAGAAGGAGGCGGGCAGGCCGGACGATCCTCGCAGCGAGTCACGCAGGCTTTCCCCTCGCTGCACCCGCTCGACGGCGGGGCCCAGCACCCCTTCAGCGTACTCCTGGCTTCCGCAGCCGCGCCCGGCCAGCAGCATCGCCTCGGTCAGCGGCAGACCAGCGCCGATCATCAGCTCCATGGTGGCGCTGATTCGGATCAGGATGGCCAGCCGCGCCATCTTCCCTAGCAGCGGTAGCCGCAGCAGCGCATGTTCTAGTCGGCGCCGATGATGGGTCCAGCCGTGCCGGAAGAGAGCGCGTCCCAGCACGGCCAGAAACAGGGCCCCCGCTAGCATCAGGCTCTCGCTGGCGAACAGCTCGCCCAGCCGGACCAGCAGCCAGGAGAGCCCTTCGGGCGGCTTGCCCAGCTGTTGAGACACCTCGCCCAGAACGGGGCCCAGAAAGCGCACCAGCAGATACAGGCAGGTCAGGGAGAAGCTGACCACCAGGACCGGGTAGGCCAGGGCGGCCTGCAGGCGGCGGCGCAGCCGCGCGCTCTCTTCGGCATGCTCGGCCAGGCGCTCGAAGACCAGCGCCAGATCGCCCTGGCGCTCTCCCACCTCGACGGCTCCTACCTGAAGTCCGCTGAAGGGCGATCCGGTGGTGCGCATGGCCTGGGACAGCCGCTGACCCACCCGCAGCTCCGCCAGCAGTATCGATGTGGCGGCCCGCAGCCGGCGGTCGCTGGTCTGATTCGCGCAAGCTTCCAGAGCCCGCGTGGCGGGGATGCCGCAGCGGGTCAGCACGGCCATCTGACGGTACCATTGAGCGAGGTTTTCTCGTTTCATAAGCTCTCCCGGAAGTTGCTCACGGCCTGGACCTGGCGGCCGTCGAGCAGGTCGATGCGAACGGTGATTCGGGTGGGGTGGGCGTAGCCGCCGCTGGTCACGGTCAGCGCCTGGGCGGCGCACAGCCGTCGGCCCTTCCCCGGGGCCACGCTCTCTTCCCAGGGGCGCTGGCGGAAGCCGTAGTGGGACTCGGACAGCACCCCGTCGCGCACCCTGTACTCGTAGGTGCGGGCGTCGGTTAGCGATCGGAGGTAAAGGTGGCTGGTGGGCCTGCTGAGCAGGTCAGGCAGTTTAGGGAACCCCAGGGCGTGGGCGTCTCGAAGTCGACCGGCCACGCTCAGGGCGGCCACCCTGGCTTCGGCCAGCTGCTCGGAAGGGTTCTGCTCCTGGCGTACCACGCGTGTCATACTGTGAAAGAGACCCAGGGTCACCGTCATGAAGGTGCCGAAGAGCAGGCAGCTGATCATCGTTTCGGCCAGGGTGGTTCCAGGGCTACGCGTCATGGGAACAGCAAGACCTCCAGTTGGTAGCGCTCTTCCTGTCCGATGAGCACAGTGGCCCGGGCCAGGACGAGGCGGGAGTCGGTAGCCCAGGGGGCCGCTTCGAGCCGGACCTGGCGTCCGTCGCCGGGCATGGAGAAAGGCTCCCTGGGCCACTCTTTCAGCGGGACCGTCATGTAGGATTCCAGGGCGTTCGAAGCCAGCAGCGCGCCGCTCAGGCGCAGTTCGGCCTCGCGGTTTTGCCGACGGGCCAGCGGCAGGCACTGGCACAGGACGGCCAGTAGCAGGGCGGTGCAGCTCATGGCGACCACGATTTCGAGCAGGCTGGTGCCACACGACCTAATTTTCACGATGGGTCCTCCCGTCGGCGAAGCCCCCGCTCAGCGTCAGTCCGATGGTGACGGAACGCCGCTCGTCGTCCTGGCAGACTGCGCTGGCGCTGATGTTGCCCCCGGCGGTCTGACAGAGCGCTCGCGTGCCGTTGAGCGTGAGTTCGGCCTTGACCCCGCTGACCAGGTGGTAGCGCAGGGCGGATTCGGCGCTATGCAGGGCGCGCAGGCGCCGTTCGGCGGCCAGCGCCTGGTTGCGCGTCTCGGTGGCCACGCAGACGAAGGTCCAGGCCATCACCGCCAGCAGCGGGGCCAGAATCAGGAACACGGCCAGGGCGAAACCGCCGCAGGGGCGCTTCATAGACCGACGCCCCACATCATCTGGTAAAGCCCTCGCCGCGAGGCGTAGGCGCCGCGCCATTGAGCTACGTAGCCGTCGCTGTTGCGTTCGTCCCAGTACAGATACAGAGGCGGCTCTCCCACCCTTTCGCGGACGTAGTCTTCGATCACCTGACGACGCGACAGGTAGTCGTAGAGGACCGGGCGGTCGAGCGCTTTCTCTAGCAGAAAGGGGGCGCTCTTTTCCGTCAGCTCGGCCTGCGACGTCTCGTTCAGGACGGTCTCCGAGAGCCAGTTCACCGGACCAAACTTCTGCGCCCGGGCCAGGGCGAGGGGAAGCCAGCCGTCGTTCCAGCCCGTGGTGGCGCGGGGAGCTGGACGGTAGCGCCCGTAGAGAGCGTTGTCGGTGGGATGCGAGGGCACCGCCGTGGAGGCGAAGGCGCCTAACATTTTGGTGTTCTGATAGGCCGGCGCGAAGACGGCCGTCCAGTCCTTGAGGTCGTCGTACAGCTCGGGCAGTTGCCACCAGGTCGGCGATAGCTGGGCCAGCCGGTCGGGCGCCACGGCCCGCTCCATCCCCAGCAGGGGTGCCCTCTCGGGCACGGTCATCCCCAGCACCAGATCCAGGGTCGAGAGGCCGTCGAGCGGGGCGCCCAGATAGGCCGCGCGAGCGGCCGGTCGCCCGGCGTTCTGAGCCAGCAGGGCGACCCGTCGAGCGATCAGCCCGCCGTGCCCGATGCCCGCCAGCACCAGCTGGACCCGGTCTCTCGACAGGTTCGGGCGGGGCTGGCGGGTGTCGGTCGGGGTGCAGCGACGGGTCCTGTTGATGTCGTCGGGCTCTCCTTCGTCCACGTCGTCGCTTTCGATGCGCTGCCACAGGTCTTTGGCCAACTCTTCGCTAGAGCCCAGGTCGGCCAGCCCGCTGTCGTCATACTGATAGCAGTAGACCGAGCAGTACTGCTCGCGGGCCCAAGACCCGTGCGCCCAGGCGGTGAAGAACGGCTGGAAGCTGTCCCGACCTTCGAAGGCGTTGTGGATCAGGATCAGCGCGCGCGGCTGGGTCGGTTCGCCTTCCTGGGCGTACTCCAGGCTTAGCTCACGAGCCCCGCCGGGATCTCCCAGAAGGAGCAGCAGCGCGACCGTCAGCTTCCAGGTCTGACGCCATGGGCCCGTCCTCATAGCATGGTCACCCGGCGCAGTTCGTCGAAGGTTGTGGCGCCTTCAGCCACCTTTTGCAGCGCGTCCTCGATCAGCAGCCGCATCCCTTGCTCGCGGGCGGTCTTTTCCAGGTCGCTATCAGGGGCGCCGGTCTCGATCAGGGTGCATAGCTCGGGGCTCATCACCATCAGTTCGTGGATGGCGGTGCGCCCTTTGTAGCCGGTGCCGTTGCAGTGCAGGCAGCCGTGCCCCATCTGGACCTGATCGGGCAGCAGGGTCACCTGGTAGCGGTCGGCCAGACGGGCCAGCCGATCCTCGATGGGGATGGTGTGCGAGCAGTGAGGACAGTTCACCCGCAGCAGGCGCTGAGCCATGGTGCCCAGGCAGGTCGAGGTGATCAGCTTCGAGTTGACCCCCAGGTCGCGCAACCGGGTGATGGTTCGGACGGCGTCGTTGGCGTGCACGGTGGACAAGACCAGATGCCCGGTCAGGGAAGCCTCGACCGCCATCACCGCGGTTTCGGTATCGCGGATCTCTCCCACCATGATGATGTCCGGGTCGTGACGTAAGAAATTGCGCAGGGTCGAAGCGAAGGTCACCCCTTTGGCCTCGGAGGTCTGCACCTGCACCACGCCGGGGACGTTGTACTCGACGGGGTCTTCGATGGTCAGCAGCTTCTTCTCGGGCGAGTTCAGGCGGCGCAGCACGGTGTAGAGCGTGGTCGTTTTGCCGCTGCCGGTCGGACCGGAGACCAGGAAGATGCCGTGAGGCGCGCTGACCGCCTCTTCGAAGCGGCCCAGGACGTGGGAAGAGAAGCCCAGGCTGCGCAGCGTCTGCCCTTCGCCGGGGCGGTGGATACGGATGACGATGCTTTCGCCGTGCGAAGTGGGCAGCACCGAGACGCGCATGTCGATGCCGCCCGAGGGTAGATAGATCCGTCCATCCTGCGCTTTTTGCGTCTCGGCGATGTTCATCGTTTTCCCGGCCGCGCCGGATTTGTTTTTGACTACCACGGGAAGTGCCGCCTTCAGATGCTGCATCAGAATCTTCTTGGGGGCGAACTCGCGGGCGTCGATAGAGTGAATCAGCAGTCCGTCTTTGCGGAAGCGGATGATCAGTTCGTCCTCGAGCGGCTCGAAATGCACGTCGCTGGCGCCTTGTTCGATGGCGCGCGCAATCACCTCATCGACGATGGCGCGGGGGCTGACTTCCAGCACTCGGGCCGAGCCGAACATCACCTCGAGAAAGCGGGTCAGGTCGTTGCCCAGCACGGCGACCCGCTTGACCACCTTGAAGTCGGTCTTCTCTTCGACGGCGGCCACGGCGTCGTCGTCGGAAGGGTCGAGCATGCCCAGGGTCAGGCCGCGCTCGTTGGCTTCCACGCAGGTCAGGCGATGAGCGATCGACAGTTCGCGGTTGACGATGCCCGCGATGGCGGGAGAGAGGTCGGCGGCGTCCAGGTCCAGCGTGTCGACCTCGTAGCACTCTTTCAACCCTTTGAACCAGTTGGCCCGGCCCACCGTGCCCAGGTAGAACGGCTCGAGGGTGAACGGACGGTGGTTGCCGGCCTGGAAGTGGCGGGCCAACTCTTCCTCGCCAATCGAATGGCGGGAGAGAAATTCGAAGAAGGCGGGGCGCTCCTGGGTTTTCTCCTTGCCCAGGAACTTTCGGAACGATTTGAGTTCAAGCATCGGTTTTCGTACCTCCACACGATAGAGGCCGGGGGGTCCCAGAATGTTCACTCGACTTTTCTGGTATCATCGGCCCCCCGGGCACGGGGTCATCCGTACCGGTACTGGGTTGGAGGGGGACCACAGGGGGAGGGGCCGGCGGAAGGAGGGGGAGGGGCTGGCGGCCCGCCTCGCCGAAGCCCCGGCGATGGGCCACATCAAGACACTGCTGCTGGGGGCCTTGCTGGCCCAGGCAGCCCACGCTGACGTTTCCGTTCCCACGACGGAGTTCGACCTGCCCAACGGTCTGCACGTGATCCTGCACGAGGATCATCGGGTGCCGCTGGTAGTCACCAACATCTGGTACTTC
This sequence comes from Vulcanimicrobiota bacterium, assembly GCA_023447635.1. Lineage (GTDB taxonomy): Bacteria > Vulcanimicrobiota > Xenobia > Xenobiales > JADMJV01 > JAEXNA01. The sequence goes on from JAEXNA010000012.1 coordinate 69,444, forward strand.
GTCGGTTCGGCCAACGAGACGGCGGGCCGCACCGGCTTCGCCCATCTGTTCGAGCATCTCCTGTTCGAAGGCTCTGGCCACGTGGCCGAAGGCGAATTCGACACCCTGCTCGAGGAGCGCGGCGGAAGCAACAACGGGTCGACCACCGGCGACCGCACCAACTACTACATCGTGTTGCCCAGCGACTCGCTGGAGCTGACGCTTTTTCTAGAGTCCGACCGGATGGGCTATCTGCTGGACTCGATGACCCCGGAAGTGGTGGACGGGCAGCGCGAGGTGGTCAAAAACGAGCGTCGTCAGTCGTACGAGAATCAGCCTTACGGGCTGGCCGAGCTTCGCCTCGACGAACTGCTCTACCCGGCCGGTCACCCCTACCACTGGCCCACCATCGGCTACATGCCCGACCTGGACGCGGCCGGCTACGACGACGTGGTGGGGTTTTATAAGAAGTATTACGTGCCGGGGAACGCCAGTCTGGTGATCGCCGGCGACATCGATCCGGCGACCGTTCGCAAGCAGGTCGAGGGCTGGTTCTCGGATGTGCCCGCCGGCGCGCGGGTGACCAAGCCGAAGCCGCCTGCGGTGGCGCTGAAAGGCGTCACCCGAGAGACGATGACCGATGAAGTCACCCTGCCTCGTCTCTACCTGAGCTGGCTGACACCGGCCGTGCTGCAGCCCGGCGACGCCGCCATGGATGTGCTGGCCGACCTGCTGGCGGGCGGCAAGAACTCGCGCCTTTACAAGCGCCTGGTCTACGATATGCAGGCGGCTCAGGCGGTCGAGGCGGCGCAGTCGTCCGGCCAGTTGGGCTCGAGCTTTCGCATCGTGGTCGAGCCGCGCCCGGGCCACACGGTGGAGGAGATGAAGAAGGTGATCGACGAGGAGATCGCCCGTCTGCAGGCCGAGCCGCCCACTCAACGCGAGCTGGACCGCTCGCTCAACGGGATCGAGGCGGCCTTTTTGAGCGGGCTGGAAGACCTGGGGGGGAAGGCCGATAGCCTGAACTCCTACTACATGTCCACCGGCACGCCTGACTATTTTTCCAAAGACCTGGCGCGCTATAAGGCGCTGACCCCGGCCGACATCCAGCAGGCGGCCCAGCGCTATCTTCCCGCCGACGCCCGTGTCGAACTGACCGTCATGCCTAAGGAGGCTAAATGAAGCTGCAAGCCTTGATCCTTTCCGTCGCTCTGGGGCTCAGTAGCCCTCTGCTGGCCCTGCCCGACCGGGCGACGCCGCCGCCCGCTTCGGCTCCTGGCGAGCTGGTGCTCCCTTCCGTGCACCGAGGCAAGCTGAGCAACGGGTTGACCGTCTGGGTGGTCGAGCGCCACGAGGTGCCGGTGGTTCAGTTCGACCTGGTCCTTCCCGGCGGCGCCGAAAAGGACCCCGCGAACGCGTTCGGTCTGGCTTCCTTCACCTCGGACCTGCTGACCGAAGGGGCGGGCGGCAAGAGCTCGCTCGAGCTGGCGGATGAGCTGGACTATCTGGGCGCCACCCTGTCGGCGAGCAGCGATTTCGATAGCGCCTCGGTCGGGCTCTACGTTCCGGTGGCTCGGATGGAGCCGGCGCTCGAGCTGATGAAGCTGGTGGTGTCGAAGCCTGATTTCCCGGCCGACGAGATCGAGCGTCGTCGGGAAGAGCTGTTGACCGAATTTCTGCAGGCCCGCGACGACCCCAGCGGCCTGATGGGGCTGGCTTTCCCTTCGACCCTGTTCCCCGAGGGGCACCGCTACGGCTCGCTGGTGGCGGGCCGGGAGGCGGTGATCAAAGGGCTGACGCGCGACCAGCTGAAGGCGTTTCATCAGTCATCCTACCGCCCCGAAGGGGCGCTCCTGGTCGTGGTCGGTGACGTAAGGACCGACGATCTCATGAAGCGGTTGGAGCAGACCCTGGGGGGCTGGAAAGGGGAGGGGAAGGCGGCCGCCGCCACGGCGCCGCTGGCCCCGGTTGCCCAGGTCGAGGGTCGCCACCTGGTGGTGGTCGACCGTCCCGGTTCGGCCCAAACGGTGATTCGGGTGGCCCGACTCGGAGTGGACCGCGATACCCCGGACTTCTACTCTCTGTCCGTACTGAACACGATTCTGGGCGGCTCGTTCACCTCGCGCCTGAACCAGAACTTGCGGGAAGAGCACGGCTACACCTACGGGGCTCGTTCGGCTTTCGATATGCGTCACCAGGCGGGTCCGTTCTACGCCGGAGCCGCCGTGCAGACGGACAAGACGGGGCCGGCTCTGAGCGAGTTTTTCCACGAGCTCGAGGCGATCGGCCAGCCGATCAGCGAAAGCGAGGTGGCCAAAGCGAAGAACTATCTGGCCTACGGGTTCCCTGGCGGGCTGTTGACCACGTCGCAGCTGGCCGGCGAGCTGGAGTCGCTCTGGGTCTACGGTCTGGAGGACGATTTCTTGTCCACCTACGTGGACCGGATCCAGGCGGTCACATCGGCACAGGTGGGAGAGGCCGCCCGACGCTACATCGACCCGGACAACGTGGTGGTGGTGATGGTGGGCGACTGGGCCGCCATCGAGCCCCAGCTGCAAGGGTTAGAGCTGGGGCTCGGCAAGGTGCGGCTGGTCAAACCGTAGCCAGGCTGGAGCGGTGCTCGTCGGCATCGGTCGCTAGACGCCGATGCCGACCTGCAGACTGACCACGTAGCCTTCAAAGACCAGCCCTTTGTCGTGGTCTTCGATCTCGTCATCGTGATGTGCGTGCATTTCGGTAGCCCCTTCTCGAGACATTGGTCTCTTAGGGCAGGTTAAAGGCACGGCTTCGGGCGTTCTACCGTGGAAATGTCCGAGAGTATCTCAAATCTGTCCCAGCGGTCGCTCAGAGCGTGGAGGGGTCGTCTCCACCCAGGCAGAGGCGATTGCCTCCCTCCTGACGAGCCTGCAGCAGGGCGGTGTTGGCGGCCTGCACCATGGCCTGCGCATCGGCGGTCCGGTCGGGCCAGGAGGCCACTCCGAACGAGGCCGTCAGGGGCAAGTTGTCGCCTCCGAAACGACCGATCAGCGCCTCGCGAACGCGTTCGGCGACCCGACAGGCGACATCTAAGGTGGTCACCGGTAAGAGCAGAGCGAACTCGTCGGACTGCAGGCGGAACACGAAGTCGGTGGGTCGGGTCGACTGAGCCAGCACCTCGGCGATCTCGACCAGCATGCGGTTGGCCTCGGAGGATCCGAAGGCCGAGGTGTACTCCCCGAACCTGTCGACGTCGAACAGCACCAGGCACAGCGAGCTGCGGCTGCCGGTCAGCTCGGACAGATGGCGGGGGAAGGCGCTGGCGTCGAGTAGCCCGGTCAGCGGGTCTCGACCTTCCCGGGCGTAGACGCCGGGCAGCTCTTCGCGAAAGAGGCCGCCGACCTCTTCGAGCAGGGCCAGGTCGAACTCTCCCAGGTCTCGCGCTTCCGAGCTGAGCTCGAACTGCTCGTTCCGCGCGGCCGGGCGGGCCGTAGCCGTCGCCTCGAGCGGGGGGGCCAGGTGGCAGGCGATCGGCCTCCGTTGGCCGCGCGTCGCGGCCTCGACCAGGCGAACCGAGCCGCGCCCGTAGCGCTCCTCCAACCAGGCTACCATGGCCTTCTCGGCCTGCACCAGGCCGACGGCCTCGCGTAGCGCCTGGCGCACTTCCTCACGCTGCTCGGCGTCGAGCATCCTACTCGTCGCCCCCAAAAGTTGCTGAGATCATGAGGCTGATTTCAGCATATTTGAGGCTTTTCCGCCAGTAGGCTTCCGGTCGGCCCTCTAAGGGACGGCGGGGACTTCTTCCAGGCCGGAGTCGCGCAAGGGGGCTCCGTTCGAACCTCGGTTGGCCGCAGGGTATTCCCGAGCGGCCGGATGAGTCGCCTTGTGAGCCGCGATCTCTTCTGCGGTGCGGCTGTTCTGGTACAGTCGGTCCGCTCCCGGCTGAAGGTTCAGGCGGGTCTGCCGCTTCAGGTTGGAGGGGTCGTCGATCTGCTGGGGCGAGACTCGGGACGAGTCGTCGAGGGAGATGGTTGAGTGACGGGGGGCGGGAGCCGCGCCTTGCCCCCCGGGACCCGAGGCGCCGCTTTCGCGGCGGCCTGTCGTCTGCTGCACGGTCAGAGTGTTGACCGCCGCCGGGGTGGCGCCAGAGATCGCCTCGCCAGCGCAGCCGGCCAGAACGGTGGCCAGAAATCCGATCATCAGTTGCTCCTTCACAGGGTTTCTCCGTCCGTCACCGGCAGCTCTTCATAGCTTTTGATGGCAAAGGTAGGAGTGGAGGGGAAGTAGGGGGGAGGCGATAGCGAGGCGGGCTGATCGAAGAAGGTGTTCCCGTTGACCAGTCCGTGGCCCGAGGTGGTGCCCCAGGCGCCCGCCGCGTTCAGGATGCGGGCGCCGTAGCGGTAGGCCCAGCCCCCGCCGCCCGAATCGTAGCTCTGCACCCCGTAGGTGCCGTCGCTGTCGGCGATCCCGCCCAGCACCGTCACGTACAGGTAGAGCGGGTTGTTGGAAGGGTGCGAACCAGCCCAACTGCTGCCGACCTTGAGCTTCGAGCTGACCATCACGTTGTCGGCGATGATGCCCAGCACGTTGTTGGCGGTGGTGGGAGCATCAAGAACTCCGTCGCCGTTCGCGTCGGTCACACCGTACTGCAAGATCCCCTTTTTGCCCGCAGCGACGCTGAAGGCCCCGGCCGAGGAGGTCGAAGTGTCGGCTTCCTGACCGCCGATGACCACGTCGTGGGTGGTGCCGGTGGCTTCGTCGCTGGAGACGGCCAGAGTTCGTCGCCCTTTGTTGACCCCCCAGACATCTTGCACGTTGCCGTCGGTGTAGACCACGCCGTTGAGTTCGGAGTCGTAATACTGAAAAGTTCCGTCGGGCTTGCGCATCAGCGTGGTAGCGGTCGCGGTGTCGCCGCTGTTATCCGCGCTGTAGGTGGTCGGAGCGGACAGGGTCGATCCGTTGACCACGCTGCCGGCGGGCAAGGTGACGCTGCTCTCCTTGATGGTGACGACGGTATAATTCTGGTTGTTGGTAATGCTGCGCTGGCCGCTGATCGGAAGCTCAATCTTGACCCAGGAATTGTCGCCGTAGGTCACCGTGCCGGTGCCGGCGGGTTGGCTGCCGCCGTAGCCTAACTCCATCTCTTCCACGTCGCCCTTGATGTAGATGCCGCTGACCGATCCGCTCTCCTGGTTGAGGTAGACGCCGGCGCTGGTGGGTAGAGGGTTGCTCGCCTCGAACCCCCAGGCGGCGTCGCGCAGCACAAAGGTGTTCTCGGGAAGCACGACTTCGTCGTAGCCGGCCACCATCTCGTCACGACCGCCCGAGACCATGCGGTTGTAGCGCGACTCGATCGGGCCGCCGTCGTTGTAGGGGCGCATGTTGGCGTCGCTGCCGCTCCAGTTTCCGCCGTAGTAGGCGAAGCCGTCCTGGGAGCCGCTGAAGGTGCCGCTGGCGGTCAGTCCATCCGAGTAGGGCGGCGTGCCGCCCGAACTCCAAAAGGCCAGACCTTCCGGGACCCACAGCCGCATGATGTCGTTGACATGCACCGGCCCGCCCGCCGGGGCGCTGTCAGAACGCACGGGCTGGACCAGGTTGTCGGGCCACTGATCGTAGAGCGCGGCGTACTGGCTCAGCGACTCCTGAATGACCTGAGCCCGAGCTTCGCGCTGAGCCACACCGTTGAGGTAGCCGCGCGAGACGATAGTGTAGCCGCGAACGGTGTTGGTGCCGTTCGGGTAGGTCTCGGAATCGGCGATCAGGCTCCAGCGGTAGCTCCAACCTCCTCCCAAAACGATCGTCCGCTCGGCCAGGCTGGGGTACACCGAGTTGGCTAGCGGTTCCCGAGAGGCGCTGCCGTCTTTGGGGGCCAGTTGATAGCGAAGCCAGGCCAGCGCGTCGGTGATACCGGCGTCGGCCGCCAGACCGCCCATGGCCAGACGCTCGCTGCGAATGGCGGCTCGGCTTTCCGTGGGCAGCAGGTTCAGGAAGGCCGAAGCCAGAGCGAACAGAGCGATCAGCAAGAAGATCGAGAGCATCAGGATCGAGCCTCGGGGACGGCGACGGGGGAGCTTCATCGGGGGCCTCCTAGTTATTACTGTAATACGGCAGTTGCACGATGGTGGTCAGGCGCACGACCATCGAGCCTTTGCCGGTCGCGGTGGCGTTTTCTACGGCGGCGCGTTCCAGCGAATCGTGAATCCGCGATCCGCTGGCGGTGACATCGAGTCGGACCGCGCCGACCCGCAAATAGCGCACCACGAAGCCGTCCGTGTACTGGCCCGTGGATTCGTCGACCCAGCCCAGGTCGCGGCCGATCACGCGGGGGGTGACGCTGCTGTCGACGACCCCGAAATCGGACAGGCGACGAACCACCACGTCGTTACCCCGTCCTGCCTCGCCGGGCACTTCGGCCATCTCGTAGCGGTAGTAGGTAGGGTTAGCCAGCAGGTCGCGAGCGCTGGGCAAGGCGGCCCCGCCCAGGAAGTCGACCGGGGTCCAGTAGCCGATGGCGGTGGCGGGTTGGTCGGTCTCGTCGTCAGAGAACGTTTCCGGGTAGAACACGGCGTACTCACCCGACCCGGTGTCGGGTTTGACGGCCGAGGAAAGATAGCGCTGGGTGTTGTCCATACACAGTCGAGCCCGGCGGACCAGGTCGATGCGGCCGCTCGAGCGTCGGACGAAGTAGCCGCTCGAGCGGAACATGGCGGCCACCAGCATGGCGATCAGGCTGCCGACAGCTAGGGCTAGCAGCATTTCGGCCAGGGTGAAGCCGCTGGTCTGGCTGCGTTTTACGGTTTGCGATGATAGGCCCACAGGGTCACCTTTTTCTCACTGGCTCCCTCATTCCAGAACAGGGAGACTTTGACGGCGGCGATGGTGCTGCGATAGTCGTTCTCGTTCGTCGAGAGGCGTTTCATCTCGATCCGGCGCTGGAAGCTTTCCGTGGTGTTGCCGAACGAGGTGGTGTTGGCGAACGGCGGCGCGTTGAAAGCGCGCTTGGGCCCGCTATCGTCCGAGTCGTCGTCGAAGCTGCCGTCGTTGAGTTCGGAGCCCACGGCAGGGAAGGTCGAGGTGGTGAACGGCAGATTCTGAGAGCGGATCTGGTTTAGCATCTCGCGGACGACGAAAACGGCGGCCGTGCGCCGTTCCGAGTAGCGCTCGGAGCGAATGCCGTACCACAGGGCGGACATGGTGCCGAGAACGCCGACGCTGACCACGAAAATGGCGATCAGCACCTCGATCAGGGTAAAGCCGCCTCGGCAGGCGGGAACAAGGGCAGGGGAACGAGGGAGAGTCATGGCGGAATCCTTTGCCTAGAGGGGTTTCAGGAGCGCGGGGCTCTACTGACAAGAGTAGGCAAAAGGCGTCGCAAAAGTTCGGAGAAAGTCTCCAAAAAGTGTCTAATCCGGAACCGGGGTTGGGGTTTCGGTTGCAGCGGCGACGTTAAGAGCGGCTGGGGCTTCAGGCCGGGGAGAGGTCGTCCTGACGCTGCGTTTTGTAGGCGCACAGGATCGAGTTCAGCAGCCCTTCGAAACGCTCGTTGATCTCGCCGCAGCGGGACACGTTGTGCATCTCGACCCCGCGCCGCTCGCTGCGGATAAGACCCGCCTCACGCAGCACTTTGAAGTGGACGGAGAGGGTGGATTTCGGCACCGTCTTGTCGTCGACTTGCAAAAAGTTAGAGCAGATCTGGGAGCATTCGGACTGGGCAATCTCGGCGAAGATGCGGACCCGGACGGGGTCGGACAACGCGTACAGGATCCCTTCGACCGTGATCTCGCTCAGGGGCGGATGGGTCAGTGGTCTCATACCCCATTTATAACACCCCCCTTGACGGATTGTCCAATAGTTCATTAGTCTTGAACTTCGAAAAGAATGAACAAGACGAGGTGAGTGACGATGGATTACAGTGTTCAAGTGGTGAACGACCACGTGTCGTGGAAGACGTTGCGCGAGATCGCCCTGGAGGTAGACCGGGGGCGTTGGCACACGCTCTGGAACTACGACCATCTGGTCCCGCCAGCGGCCGAACTGATGCCGTTTCTGACCGACGACGTAGCCGCCCACGAAGCGGGCGACGTCTTCGAAGGCTGGTCGTTGCTGGCGGCCTGGGCGGCTTTGACCGAGCGGGTGCGACTGGGTTGTCTGGTCACCGCCATCCCGTTTCGCAATCCGGCGCTGCTGGCCAAAATGGCCGTTACTGTCGACCATATCAGCGACGGGCGTTTGGAACTGGGCCTGGGCGCCGCCTGGCACGTGGGCGAGACGCGCGCTTACGGTATCCCGCTGGGCGGCAACAAAGAGAAGCTAGACCGCTTCGCCGAGGGGCTGGAAGTGATCCGGCGCTTGCTGGCGGAAGGGCCGACCGAAGATTTCTCCGGGCGCTATTTCCAGCTCGATAAGGCGCCGTTTGCTCCCGGACCGGTTCGCGGCAAGCTTCCGATCCTGATCGGCGGTGCGGGCGAGAAACGCACCCTGCGCATGGTGGCCGAGTACGCGGACAGCTACAACTTCTTCGCCAACCAGATTTCGACCCCAGAGCTTTACGCGCACAAGAGCAAAGTGCTCGACGAGCACTGTGTTGCCATCGGGCGCGACCCGGCGGAGATCCGCCGCTCGGTCTGCCTGTTTACCGATCTCGAGGACAATGAGGCGCTGGCGCGTGGCAAGCGGGAGTTCATGGGTCAGCAACTCGACGAGGCTGGCCGCGAAGGGCTGCTGTTTGGTTCGCCCCAGCGCGTGATCGACGGCGTGGGTAACGTGTTAGAGCGCATCGCCGCCGCGGGTAGTCGGGTCGACGAGGTGATCCTGGCCGGCTTGACGCCCCGGGCCGAGGTTTACCAGCGTTTCAATGAAGAGGTGCTGGCCCATCTCCCGACCGGGTCGCTGACCGCAGCGGTGTAGGCGAGCGGCGCCCCTTGGGGCTCCAGAGATGGAGAAAACAGCCAGGGTATCCCTGGCTGTTTTCTCGTCGTGAGGCTCGCCCGACCGGGAGAGAAGGTTCCGTCAGGTCCACTCCAGGTCGCGACGGGCGATCCATGTTTTGAGCCAGCGCACTTCCATTTCGGCATGCAGAACGGTACGCAGGCCACGGTTGTACTCTTCCCCGTTTTCGTCGTCGGGGACGGGCAGGTCGATCTCGGGAACATCACCGCCGGTGGCAAACTCGGGGTGACTCTGGACGTAGGCGACGATCTCGGGGAACACCCGGGCGGTGGTCGCGGTCAGTTCAGCGCTTTTCTGCTCGAGCCAGCGCTGGGCGTACTCGACCGCGCATTCGGCGTCGGGAAGTTCGGGGGGAGGGCCCTGCGGCTCCTGGATAAGCCCCATCCTTAGCGCGGCTTTGAGCTTGCGCTCTCGCATGTCGAAAAGTAGAGAATCGGTGCCGGCAAACTCCATGCCCGACTCTTCCCGCAGGTTCTCTAGTCGCGTCTCGATGTGCTCGACTAGGAACTGCAGGCACCAGTACATCACGGTCTCGAACTCCACTTCGCTCATCAGGTCAGCGGACACGGCCAAATCCTCCTCAAGGCTGAGTTCGGGAAGCTTCGGCGTTCACGCCAGCGCACCTTGAGAACACCCCGGAAAATCCCCATGGGGCAGCTTTCCCTCCAGTCGGCTTTCCGACAAGGGGGAAGACGCGGCGGAAGGCGATTTTGTTCCCATTTTTCGCGATTTTGGGCGGTTTCTGAGCCTTTGGGGGCGCTTGGGTCTACCCTGGGGCAGCGCTGAGCCGCAGTTCCTCCTCCAACTGCTCGAGGTTCACCGTCTCCACGGGCCGGATTTCGACCGTGCCGCGGCGGGCGCCGGGGATGCGGCTGGCGATGTCGATAGCCTGGTCCAGGTGCTCGACATCGATCAGATAGTAGCCGCCTAACTGCTCCCGCGTCTCGGCGAACGGCCCGTCGGTGACCAGCCGTTTGCCCTGGCGCAGTCGGATGGAGGTTGCGGTGGTGACGGAGTGCAGAGGGGAAGCCCCCAGCAGTTGGCCCTTGGATTGGAGGGCCTGGCACAGCTGGCCGGATTCGACCATGCAAGCTTCGCGCTCGCCGGGGCGGTAGTCGGCCTCGTTGGTATAGATCAGCAGCATGTACTTCATCGTCGTCTCCTTGCTGAGGAGGCCGGGGCTACGATGTCGTTGACGACAGCGGGTTGGGAGGCCCTCTCGTAAGGTGGTCGATTCGAAGGGGGCGAGATCGACAGCGGGTCGTGGGGGAATTTGTTAGTTTCCTTGAGGGGAGGTCGCCTGGGCGCGCGCCTTCCGACCGTGAAAGAACTTAGCGGCCTCGGTGAGCCTCTTGTCCGCTCGGGCCGAGTGAAGTCGGCCCCTGTTCAGCAGGTCGCGTTCTTCTCGACGCGCCAGGCCCTCGCGGACCAAGTCGAGAGTGCACCAATGCAGATACACATCGTGGATGCCATGCAGCACTTCGTCATACTGGCGCTGGTAGACTTTGGGGATTTGGCGTAGCGTGGCCCCTTCCATGATCTCGATCAGTCGGTCACCCGCCCGGGCCAGTCGCTCGCACTCCCGGGGGGTCAGGGCGCGGCCTCCTTCCAGGCTGGCCTGTAGCCCGACCAACTCTCGCTGCACCTCGAAGGCCGGCTCGACGAATTCAGGGTTGGTCTTTTTGCGAAAGAAGGCCAGTTCCGCAGGGTCAGAATTGTCCACGACCAGCAGGTCGTATCTTGGGTCGCTCAGCCGATGACAGTGACTATAGGACGAGTATTCCCTCCAACCGTAGGCCGCCATGATCAGGACAAGGCCCAGGATCAGCCAGCGAGAGAGCCGCAGGGTGGGCCGACAGTTCGGAGTGCGGTAGTGCTCGCCCGCTTGATGAGCTTCCGCGCTGGTCGGATACCGGTCAGCGGTCACGCCAACCTCTCGGACGGAAGAGGTCGGCCAACCGATCGCGGTGTCCCCGGGTGAAAGCCAGAGGTTGGGTTCCGTACGGGATGGCGCCCTTGCCGGGATCGATATACATGACGGAGTCGAGATCGGCGACGTTGTGCGAGGTACTCTGCGCGATGGCGTGCCACGCTTCGTGCACGGCGGTGTTGGTGATCAGTCGGCGGCGCACGGCGTTCAGGTCGCGAACGCCAGCCGCAGCATATCTGGCGCGGTGTTTGGCCAGGAACAGATCGATGTCGGGGGCGTAAACGTACCCGACCCAGCCCACGGTGTAGCCAGGTCCGGTTAGCCCCTGCCGGAGCATGTCGCTGTCGAGGAGAGGGTTCCGTTCCGGGGAGAGCACCACGGCGACCTCGATGTCGCGTCCGTGACGGCCCAGGTTCGAGGGGGGAGGTCCGGGGAGCACGCTGAGCCGGGAGACTCCTGCGTCGCGGAAGGCCGCAGTGAAGTCGGCCAGGTGGATCGTCTGGAGTAACTTCGGGTCGAGATGGATGGTGAGGCGCGGCGTGCGACGCTGGTAAGCGGCGGCGATGGCAAGAGCCGCCCCGCAGAGCGCGACGGAAAGGCCGATAAGCAAACCTCTCCTCATTCTGCCTGCTCTTCGGCGTAGGGACGGGATGTCCCGCGGTTGGAGCTACAGAGTTTCCCTGAACCAGCTTAGCGTCTCTTGCCAGGCGGCGTCCCAGTCGTCGCCGCGCATGAAGTGACCGGAGTGAGGGTACTCTAGGTAGCTCAGGCGAGCGGGGCTGGCCTGATAATAGGTCCGCAAGGTTTTCACGAAATCGCGGGCGTCGGCGCTGCGAACGTATTCGTCCTGGCCGGCGTTCTGTACCAGCAAGGCGGTGGGGAAGAAGCGGTCGGGCCAGTGGTGCGGGCTGTGCTGCCCCAATCCGCTGTGCGGGCTGATCTGGGGCCAGAGCGGCGAGCCCAGCATCAGCGAGGCGGAATCGAACAGCCCCGGGTATTCGGCGATGGCGGAGAAGAGAGTGAAGGCGCCCAGCGAGACCCCCAGCCCGCCGATGCGCTGTAGGGAGGGAAAGCGGTGGCGCAGGTGCCCGACCAGGTCGGCGGATTCCAGAGCCGTCTCGCGCAGGCTGGCGAAGCGCACTTCGAAGTTGTTCCAGTCGCGGGGCGACTGACGCTCGCCGTGGGCAACGGCGTCGACCACCACGACCAGGTGGCCCTGATGGGCCAGCGACCACGCCTCTTTAGCCATCGCCTCCTTGTGCGAGTGCAGACCGTGATGCATCAGCACCGCCGAGGTAGGAGCGGGAGGGGCCAGGAACCACAGCGGGATCCCGTCGAGGCGGTCATGGAAGTCAGCAATTTCAGCCATACCGGGAGGGTTGGCAATTCAGCAGGCGGGCACCTGTCGGCACCGGCTCGTGAGGGAGTGAGCTTGAGCTCACCGGCGGCTGAGCCGGCTCGTGGGGGAGTGAGCTTGGGCTCACCGATGGCTGAGCCGGCTCGTGAGGAAGTGAGCTTGAGCTCACCGGCGGCTGAGCCGGCTCAGGCCTGCCAGGACTTCCCGCCCGGGAGCGCGCAGACGCTGGCCTGATGCTCGAAGTTCTCTCTAACCCTCGTTGTTCCAAGTGCCGCCAGGCCGTAGCGTTTCTCGAATCGCACGGCATCGAGCATCGGATCCGCCTCTACCTGCAAGATCCGCTGTCGCTGGAAGAGTTACGCGCTCTCTCCAACAAGTTGGGCCAGCCGCCGCAGAGTTGGATACGGGAGAAGGTGGAGGGGTCCGATGACGACCGACTGCAGGCTCTGGCCGAGCGGCCCGAACTGCTCCAACGCCCTATCGTGATCGCCGGAGATCGAGCCTTCGTGGCTCGCACCCCGGAAGCGCTCGAAGCTCTCAAAGAGCTTTAGGCTCGGGGCTCACTCCCCGGGGACAAGGCGAGTCCCCGGTGGGGAACGAGCGTATGTTCGACTTTTCGAAAGTAGGGCCGGGTTGGGCTTTAGCTCGGAATATGCGACACTGGCGCGAAGCGGTCGTGAGCCCATCGGCCCAACCTCTCCCATAGAGAACTCCGTAGACAGCCGCAATCGCCGTACACATGACCGCAAGGCAGTATAAAATACGGCGCTTGCGACTCCAGCGATTCCCGAAGTTGCGGCCAGTATTCGAGTTTGTCGGTGCCGAAGGTCAGGCTCAGTAAGACTCGCTTCTTCGACGACGGCGCATACGGCTCGGTGCTGTGCGCGGTCTTCTCGCCAAAGAAGATCGCTTCGTTCAAGCGGTACTCGTACCGACGCGTCTCCTCTCCCACCTCATAGAGCAAATGGCCGTGTTCTGGTTCGAGGTCGAAGAGGGGAGTGATGAGGGTATAAGCGGGAGCGCCCGGCGCGTAGTCGTTGTGCCACTGGGCCGCCGGGGCGCGATCGCCGACGACCAGGAAGCCGCAGTACATGACGACCCGTTCCCGACAGTCGATCCTCTTGCGGATTTCGCCCTCCATCGCCAGTCTGTCGAAAAAGCGACGGAACATCGCGTGGGTCTCGGCGTCGTTGTTAGAAACCCAGAGCAGCGGATAGCTCTCGTACGATTGGACAAAGTAAGAGCCGGTGGGCCCGATTCGGGCTCGATGGCTGCGACCGCCCTTGAACAGGTACTGGTTTTGCGGGTTCTCGAGCACGGTGGACAGTTCACGCCGGTAAGCGTCGCGAATCTCGTCGAGCAGCGCGCCGTCGAAGGCAAAGGTGGTCGCGTCGAGTTGGGGATGTAGCAGGTTCAAGGAGGGCCCATCCTGATCCGATGGCAAGATTTGCCCCAACTTTTCGGGCGTCGCGCGTGTCCGTCCTGTAACACACCGTTAACCCCGGACCCGCTAGACGATTCCCATTTCCAATGGAGACTAGCGTCAAGACGACGCGAAATTTTCGCACGCTGCCCCGTCAGCCTCCTCCTGCCAGGGTCTTCGCGGTGCAGGTCGGCGCCACGCCGGCGCCACGCTCCAAACCGGCGCCGTGCTCCAAACCGAGATTGGCGGCGTGACGCCGTCGTTGACCGGTTTGACGCCTTGGAATTCCGGCTTGCAAGCCGGAAATCGCTGGTTTGACGCCGGAAATCGGCGGCGTCAAACCGGGCCTGGTGGGTTTGGCGCCCCTCTTGCCTGACCCACTCCTACCAGGGCTACCACGGCCCCACGCTCCAAGCCGGACGTCGCTAGTGGATGACCAGCACGGGGCAGTGCGCCTCTTGCAGCACGTGCTCCGTCTCGCTCCCGATCATCCAGCGGGTCAGCCCGCTCTTCCCGTGGCTGCCGATCACCAGCAGGTCGGCTCCGATCTCGTCGGCGTATTCGACGATGCCCGACGACACGCTGACGGGCCGCACCTCGGCGGTCGCGGTGACCCCTTCGAGCGTCTTACTCAACTCTTGCAGCGCGCTCAAGGTTCGCACCATATCGGTCTTGTTGGCCTCGGCCACCGCCGGGTGCGCCATCGCCACGTGGGTCAGCCCCTGATAGAGATGCACCGAGGCGCCAAAGCCGCGAGCCAGCGAGGCGGCGCGGAACACCGCCCGCTCAGAAGCCGGTGAACCGTCGTAGGCGACCATCACCTTCGCGATCTTGGGCGGATGCTCGGCGTCGACGGCGATGCACTTCCCGCTCACCACCAGCGTCGGCACCGTGGTCCCACGCGTCACCTTGGTGGCCACGCTACCCAGCAGCCAGCGCCCCAGCCCGCCGCGACCGTGCGAGGCCATCAGGATCAGATTGAACTCTTCGCTGTGGGCCAGAATCTCGCTGGCCGGGTCGGCCATCGCCACCCGCGAGGTCGTCCCGCGCAGCCCCAGCGATTCGGCTCGAGAGCTCAGATACTCTTCCATCGCCGTGTGCAGATCGCCCTCGCTGTACAGCGAGGTCGCTCCCACCGCCAGTTCCGGGATCAGGTAGACGGTGGAAGGCGGTTCGAAGCAGCGCAGCAGTTCGATGTTCACCTCGGGCAGCGCCGAATGCAGCAGACGGGCCCAGGGGAAGACGCGCTCGCCCAGTTCGGAGCCGTCGAGAGGGATCAGGATGCGGAAGGTCTCGTTCATACTAAGACCTTACCACCCTGAGCGACCTTCCAACCTGACCGGGATCAACCCGAAAGGGCAGGTAGAGTCCCGGCGAAGTGCAACATCCCTCGAATGGAGCAAGTGCAGTTGCCAGAGGTCGGCCAGATCGATTTTAGCCAGACCTGCGGAGAGACCGAATGTCGGGCCGTCCTGGTCGAAGTCGACGAGTACCAGTCGTACGCCCGGGTCGAGATCCTGGAGAACGGGCAGGTCGCCTGGTCCAGCCCGCCGGTCGACCGCAACGACGTCGACCTGGCGTTCGGCACCTGGTACGACGGCAACGGCCTGCCCTGCTGGTTCGGCGACATCGACGGCGACGGCAAGATCGAAATGCTGGCCTCCATCCCCAAGGCCGACATGACTCCTACCCGCTTCCGCGTCTTCCGCTGGTCCGGCGGCGAACTGACCCTGCTGCGCAAAGAGGCGCTGCTGTGGACCGAAGGCGACCATTTCGACTGGTCCGACTTCGACCCCGATGACGAGGGCCAGTTGGCCTGGGTCGACTACTTCTTGAACGGTGAAGCGCACATCGTGCACCGCCGACGCGCCACCGTGACCCGACGCAGCGCCGTGCTCGAACCGGTCCGGGGCGGCTTCTCCGCCCCCTCCTGACGACACACTCTAGCCCAACCGCTCTGGTCGTCGGGGACGGCATTGCCGGCCTCTGCCTGGCCTATGAACTGAGCCGCCGAGGGGTGGCGGTCACGCTGCTCAGCGACCCCAACCAGCCGACCGCCAGCCGCGCCGCCGGCGGTCTGCTACAGGTCGCGGGCAGTCGCCTCTCGGCCTCGCACCTGAAGCTACGCCAGGCCTGCTGGGCCTACTACCCCGACTTCCTGGACGCTCTGCCTGGGCCTGTACTCTTGCGCCGGGACGGCCATCTCCGCCTGGGCGGCAGCGTTACTGCCCGCCAGGGCTACCTCTCCACCCTGAAGGGGCTGGGAGTCCGGGGAGAGGTGTGGAGCCAGGACCGCCTCGACCGGGACACGGGCGGGGCCGTCACAGCCGAAGGCGCGGTCTGGCTGGCCGACGCCGCTCTCGACCCGGAACACCTGCTGGACGTCCTGGACACCGCTCTGCAGACCGGAAACGTTCGGCGCGTCAGCGCCCAGGTGACCCGGGTCGAGGCCCATCGGGTGGGCGACCGCGAAGGCCAGGTTTGGTCCGCCGACCTTGTCGTGCTGGCCTGCGGCGCCGGCCTCTCCAACCTCTCTCCGGACCAGGACTGGGGCTACCGCGAAGAGCCTGGCTGGGGCGCCGTTTTCGCGGGGCGTCTGCCCTTTGGCTGCAGTTTGGAGGGGGCCGGGCAGACGCTGGTTCCCACAGACACCGGTTGGAGACTGGCCGGGTCCCAGGACTGGAGCGACCCTCCTCCCTTGCGCTCGCTGGTGGCCTGGGAAGGGGAGGAGACCGCCCGTCGCTCCGGGTCGCGCTGCACCGCTCCGGATGGCCTTCCGGTGGCGGGACGCCGGGCCGACGGGGTGTATCTGCTGGGAGGGCTGGGGCGCAACGGACTGCTGACGGCTCCGCTGTTAGCTCGAGGGTTGGCCGCGACGATGCTGGGCGCAGAGCCTGCCGACTGGCTGTTGCCCTTCGCTCCCGGGCGGCCGGGTATCGGTGAGCATAAAAAATGGGCCCGACGCATCGGACCCATCTCGAATCACTCCTGAGGGGGAGCCTCGGCCCCCTCGGGAGCGGCCGGTGGCTCGGGAGCCTTTTTGGCCGGCTTTTTCGGCGGCTCCACCGGAGCGGGAGCCGGGGTGGGAGCCGGGGTGGGAGCCGGAGACGGGGTGGGAGTCGGCGCGTGGCCGCCTCCCCCGGACCCTCCGGGACCTCCACCTTCCGGAGGATGCGGCTTCTTACCGCTCTTGCGAGTGATGAACTCGGTGAACCCCTGAATGCTGACGTAGAGCACGGGGATCAGGAACACGCCCAGGGCCGTCGCTACGAACATCCCGACACCCACCGCCGTTCCCAGCGACCGCTGCGAGGCGGCGCCCGCCTCGTGGGCCAACATCAGCGGCACCACGCCCAGGATGAAGGCGAAGGCGGTCATCAGAATCGGACGGAAGCGCAGTTTGGCGCCCATCAGGGTGGCATCGCGCAGCGACAGGTCGGTCTTCTCGTACTGCTCTTTGGCGAACTCGACGATCAGGATGGCGTTTTTGGCTGCCAGACCCAGCAGCGCGATAATCCCGATCTGCACGTAGACGTTGTTGTCGTGGCCCGCGATCATCGTTCCGACCAGGGCGCCCATCACGCCCGCCGGCAAGCCCAGCAGCACGGAGAACGGAACCGACCAACTTTCGTACTGGGCGGCCAGGAACAGGAACACGAAGATCAGGGCCATCAGCAGGATTTGACCCTGCTGACCGGACGACTCTTTCTCTTGATAGGCCGTGCCGGTCCACTCGATGGCGTAGCCGCCAGGCAGGTTCTGAGCGGCCACCTGCTCCATCGCGGCGATCGCTTCGCCCGAACTGCGTCCCGCGGCGGGACCGCCGTACACTTCGGCCGAGCGGTACAGGTTGTAGCGCTGCAGGGTGTCCGGACCGGTGGTCATCACCACGTTGCACAGGGTCGACAGCGGCACCATGGCCCCGCTCTGACTGCGCACTTGCAGGTTGCCGATATCCGACGGCCGGCGGCGGAACTCGGCTTCGGACTGCACGTAAACGCGCCAGGTACGACCGAAGCGGTTGAACTGGTTGACGTACAGGCCGCCCAGGTTCACCTGCAGCGCCTGGAACACGTCGGTCAGGCGGATGCCCAGAGTCTTGACTTTGAGCCGGTTGACGTCGAGGTTGATCTTGGGAAGGTCGGTCGAGAAGATGGTGCGGATGGTCGGGTCCAGAACCGGATCGGCCTTGGCCGCAACCAGCAACTCTTTCGTCGTATCCAGCAGGTCTTGCGGGGTCTGGCCCGATCGGTCTTCGACCTCGAGCACGAAGCCGCCCGAGGTTCCCAGACCGGGGATCGGCGGCGGGTTGACCGGGAACACCATCGCTTCGGGGATGCCCTGGAACTCCTTGGCCACCGAGCGGATGATGCCGCCCGCTCGGGTCTGCATGGTCTGGCGTTCTTTCCAGTCGGTGAACACGCAGATGAACGACGCCTGGTTCGACCCGTTGGCGCCGGTGACCACGTTCATACCGCCGAAGGTGATGACCGTTTTGACCCCTTCGGTCTTGCGCATGATCTCTTCGGCCTTGCGAGCCACGGCGTCGGTGCGTTCGACGCTGGCGCCGCTCGGTAGGGTCGCGCCCACGAAGATGTAGCCGTTGTCCTCGTTGGGCAAGAAGCCGCCGGGGACTTTAGCGTTCACGGTGACCAGGGCCCAGATCACGATGCCCAGGAGCACCAGGCCGATCACCAGGTAGCGCAGCAGGATGCTGACGATACGGCCGTAGACGTTACCCACCTTGTCGAAGACCCAGTTGAACCCGTTGATGTACCAGCCCAGGGGGCCTCGCATCGGCTTACGCGGCTTCAGAATCAGGGTGCAAAGGGCGGGGGTCAGGGTCAGCGCCACCAGAGCGGAAAGGCAGACCGACACCGAGAGGGTAATAGCGAACTGTTTGTAAAGCTGGCCCGTCAGGCCGCCCATAAAGGCGACCGGCACGAACACCGAGCACAGCACCAGAGCGATGGCGACCACGGGGCCGGACACTTCAGCCATCGCTTGCTCAGTGGCCGCCCTGGGTGAGAGCCCGTGCTCGATATGATGCTCGACCGCTTCGACCACCACGATCGCGTCGTCGACCACGATACCGATGGCCAGCACGATGCCGAACAGGGTCAAGGTGTTGATGGAGAATCCGATACCGGCCAGAACCGCGAACGTACCGACCAGCGAGACCGGCACCGCCAGCATCGGGATCAGGGTGGCGCGGAAGTTCCCCAGGAAGGTGAAGATCACGATCACCACCAGGATGAAAGCGTCGCGCAGCGTCTTCAGCACCTCGTGGATCGAGGCGTTCACGAAGATGGTCGAGTCGAACGAGATCTGGTAGTCCATCCCCGGGGGGAAGTTCTTGGCCATCGCCTCCATCTGCTCGGTGATCTGGTCGGCCAGAGTCAGAGCGTTGGCTCCGGGAAGCTGGTAGATCAGGATCGGCATGGCGGCTTTGCCGTCGAGGCGACCAAAGGTGCTGTAGCTGGCCGAACCGAGTTCGGTGCGGGCCACGTCTTTGACCTGAAGGATCTGTCCCCCGGGCGCGGCTCGAAGCACGATGTTGCCGAACTCTTCGGCCTGGTCCAGGCGCCCGCGCACCGAGACCGGGTACTGGAAATCCAGCCCGGCGGCCTGCGGCGGCTGACCGATGGTACCGGCGGCGGCCTGCACGTTCTGCTCCATGATGGCGTTGGCCAGGTCGGTGGCGGTCAGCATCTTGGAAGCCAGGGTGTCGGGGTTGACCCACAGCCGCATGGCGTAGTCCTGTTTGCCCACCGGGATGTCGGCGGAGCTGACGCCTTTGATACGACCCAGCGGGTCGAGCAGATTGATGGCGCAGTAGTTGGAAAGGAACAGGTTGTCGCGGCTCTCGTCGGGCGAGAAGACGCTGACCACCATCAGAATCTGGGTGGACTGCTTCTTGACCGTGATCCCCTGCTGCACCACGTCGGTGGGCAGGGTCGAGTTGGCCCGGTTGACCCGGTTCTGCACGTCGACGGCGGCAAGGTCGGGGTCGCGCCCGACTTCGAACGTCACCGTCAGCTGGTAGGTGCCGTCGTTGCGTGACTTGCTGACCATGTACAGCATGCCTTCGGCGCCGTTGACCTGCTGTTCGATCGGGGCGGCCACGGTCTGTTCCACGGTGGCCGAGTCAGCGCCCGGGTAGGTCGCGGTGACCTGCACCGTGGGCGGCACCATGTCGGGGTACTGGGCGATCGGCAAGGTCGGAATGGCCAGCAGGCCGGCGATAGTGATCAGGAGCGAGATGACGGTCGCCAGGACCGGGCGCTCGATGAAAGTTTTGGCGAACACCTTACTTGGCTTCCTCGACCGAGACGGTCATGCCGGGTTTGATCCTGGCCATCCCGTCGGTGACCACCCGTTCCCCGGCTTTCAGCCCTTTGCGGACCACCACCGAGTTCTGGAAGGTGTCGCCCAGCTCGATCTCGCGCTGCTCGACCACATTGTCCGAGGTCAGCACGTAGACGAAGTTGCTGGACTGCAACTGCTGCACGGCGCGCTGAGGGACCAGAAGGGCGTCGGGCAGGTCCTGGGTGTTCAGGCGGACGTTGGCGTATTCGCCCGGGCGCAGCAGGCCGGAAGGGTTGGGATATTCGAGACGGACCTTGATGGTTCCGGTGGTGGCGTCCACCGCCCGGTCGACCATGTTGAAGCGTCCCAGGTGGCTGTAAGGTTTGCCGTCGGCCAGCAGCAGTTGGTAGACCCGGTCGGTCTGGCTGTGTCCGGTCTCTTCGGCCCGGCGGGCCAGAGTCAGGTAGTCGGCCTCGCTGATAGAAAACTCGACGTAGATCGGGTCGACGGCCGAGATGGTGGCGAGCACGTCGGTTCCGGGGCTGACCAGGTTGCCCGGGGTGACGTTGAGTTCGCCGATCAGGCCGCTGATGGGGGCGCTGATGGTGGTGTAGTTCAAGTTGATCTGAGCGCTGTCCAGGGCGGCCAGCGCTCCGTCGAGTTGCGCTTCGGCGTTCGAGATCGAGGCGATGTCGCGCACCCGGGTGTTTTCCGTGTTGGCCACGGCGGCGTCGAGTTGAGCCTGGGCCACGTCGCGCGCGGACACGGTCTGGTCGTAGGTCTGGCGAGGGATGATGGCGCGTTCGACCAGCGGCTTGTAGCGGTCGACCTCGCGCTGCTGGTTTTCCAGGTTGGCTTCGGCCTGGCGCTGATCGGCCTGCGCTTTTTTGTAGTTGACCTTGCTGAGCGCGAGTTTCAGGTCGGCCCGAGCGTTCATGACCTGGGCCTGGGCCGACTTGACGGTCGCCTGCAGGGGGCGCGGGTCGATGCTGAACAAGACCTGGCCGGCCACCACGCGACTGCCTTCGCGGAAGTTGAAGCTTTCCAGGTTGCCCTGGATGCGCGAGCGCACCTCGACCTGTTTGGCGGCCAGGATCGACGCGGTGAAGCTTTGCTCGAGCGTCACTTCTTTGCGTCCGACCTCTTGCACTGCCACCGTGATGGCGGCTTGACCGGGCAAATTGGCGTTGGTGGCGCTGGGCACGGGCGTGCCTCCGGCTGGGGCCGGAGTGGGGGCACCGCCCTTGGGCGCTTCTTTTTGGCACCCGGAGAGCAGAGACAGCATGGCGAGAGCCACGGCTCCTTGTTTCCATCGGGGGGCTTTAGTCATCGTTTTTCTCCTGCGAGGCGGTGGGTTCGACGGGGGGAACGGTGGGAGACCCCGGCGTCGAGGTGGCAAGAAAGTCCAGGCTCAGGTGGCGGTCAGGGACATCCTGGCCCAGCCCTTGTTCAAGCTTGGCAAAGGCCAGGTCGCGGACGTAGCGGGCTTCCACCAGGTTCGAACGGGCCTGCACCAGATTGCGCAAAGCGTCGGACACTTCGAGGGTGGTGGCTAGACCGTTGAGATAGCGGCGGCGAGCCATGTCGTAGTACTCGACGGAGTTGGCCAACTGCTGCTCGGCGGTGCTCACGGTGAAGGCGGTCTGCTGCAGGTCGAGCCAGCCCTTCTGCACCTCGACCAGGATGGCGTTCACCTGCTGGGCCTGCGCCGCGTCGATCTGACGCAGCACCGATTCGGCTTCGCGGACTTTGGCTTTGCGAAAGCCTCCGTCGAAGATCGGCCACTGAATCTGCAGGGTCAGCGAGGGGCGGTCGATGGGCGACAGCGCCTGCCCGAAGTGGGTCTGGTAGTTGGCCGACAGCGTCACCGTAGGGTTGCTTTCGCCGTAGGCGGCGTCGAGCAGTTTCTGAGCCACGGCGCGGTTGTAATCGATCGAGAGAAGTTCGGGGCGGTGGAGGAGCGCGAAGTCTTCCAGGGCGGGCAGTTCGACCTCGGGGTCGACGCTGACCTCGGGCGGCATAATCGGCTGAACGTGGTAGGACCATTCCGACAGCACGTTGCCCAGGCCGGCGTAAGCGGTGTCGACGTCGGTCAGGTTCTGAGCCAGATCCTGGACCGCGCTGGTCACCTCGATCTCGGCCTGCAGGATGTCGTAGCGCGACATCACTCCTTGTTCGAACAGCGCTCTGGTGTCGTCTAAGTTCTGGTTGGCGACCGAGAGGTTCAGGCGGGACACTTCGACGGTGGCGTCGGCCTGCAGTTTGGCAAAGAACGCCTGCTTGACCTGGTAGGCCAGGTTCAAGCGGTCGATGCCTGCCGCAGCGGACTGGGCGTCGATCTGCAGAAACGAGGCCGCGATCTGGTTTTCGACCTTACCGAAGGTCGTCAGCAGTACCTGCAGCGACAGTTGGAACTGGTCGGTGACCGGCGAGACCAGCACGAAGCGATCCGGGAATCCGGGGACCCGACGGTCACCCAGCAGGCGCTCGGTGTTGATCGAGTTCTCGGGCTGGATGTCGGTCCCGTTGTTGAGGACCAAACGAGGGTTCTTCTGCGACTTCTGCTGCAGGTAGGTGGCGCGGGCCTGTTCGACGCGTTCGGCCGCGACTTGCATCTGCGGGTTCTGGCGTAGCCCGATCTCGAGCGCCTCGCTCAGGTCGACCCGACGCACGCCGGAAGGGCGCTGTGGGGCCCGAGTGGGCAGGCTAAGTCGGGGCGGCAGGGCCGGCTGAGCGGCCGGCTGGCCAGGAGGGGGAGGGTCTTGAACAGGCTTCGCCGAGGCCGGGCCGAGCAGGCCGGCCATCAGCAAGGCGGAGCATAAATATGTGTGAAGGGGTCGGCGCATGGCGCAAGGCGAGAGCGCGAGAACTCTCGGAGTCTTTCTCCGGTCTCTAGAAGTCCGGGCAAAAAAGAAGGCGAACGCGACCTCACTTTAGCGAGGTCGCGTTCGCTCTGGTTTAGTAACTCTGGACCAGATTCCAGTCGGTGGGTGAGGTGGTGGCATCGGCACCGCGCAGGTACGAGCCGCCGTTGTTGCCCAGATCCTTCTCGTACAGGCGGCCGGACTGGTCCATCCAGAACGACTGCACGCCCGTCTGGTTATGGTTGGCCGGCCAGGCGGCCAGCACGAAACCGTCCTTGGTGGTGGTCAGCGTGTAGTAGTAGCCGTACCAGGGCGTGCCCTTGGTGTGACTGGAGACCAGTCCGGCGACGTCGCCAACCACCTGCTGCAGCGGGCTTTTGTCCGCGTTGGTGGCGGTCCAGAACAGCCCGTCGCGGCTGCCCGTCGACGAGGCGACGCGAGCGGCGTACTTTCCGGTGTCCTTCTTGTACTGCTCCTGGGCCTTGAAGATGGCGTGGAAGGTGTCGATGGCCATCAGTTCGTTGCGGCCCACCCGGCGGTTGGCGATCTCTTCCACGCCGGCCGGGGTGTCGAAGCTCCACAGGCTGCCCTTTTTGATCAGGGGGACCGGGAAGACCCAACCCTCCCAACCCAGGCGGATCACGCGGTGCTGGTCCTGGGTGGTGCTCAGGCTCCAACCCTCTTTGAACAGTCGCACCAGACGGGCGTCGGTCGCGGCGCGCTCGGCGGCGTCTTCGACCTGAACTCGCTTGTAGTCAGGACCAAAGAGGGTCAGCAGTGCGGCCTGGTCTTTTTTGCTCAGGGCGGTCTGCAAGGCGCGCGCGGCGTCTTCCGGAGTCTTGAAGCTTTGCGTCGCGGGGGCGGCCCAAAGCTGGCCGGCCAGACCTGCGGCTAGAGCCAGAGAGGTGAGACTTTGTTTCCAGGGCGATTTCATCGACGGCGTCCTCCGCCCATCCGGGCTCCACTGCTGAAACTCGAGCCGCCGCGGCTGTAGGCGCCACGGTTGCTCTCGCGTACGGTCGACCCGGCGCTGGAGTAAGAGCCCAGGTTCGGGCTGCTGCCCCAGCCGCGATTGCCGCTGGCTCGGTTGCCTTCGGAAAGGGCCGGGCGAGAGATGCTGGGAGCGGCCTGCGGCTGCACGCGGTTACCCCAGTTCTGGCGGTTGATGTCCGTCCAGTTACCGGTGTTGAAGTTCGAGCGGTTGCTCACGTTGGCGCGGTTGCCAGCGTTGACGTTCGTGCGGTTGCCGGTGCCGACGTTGGTGCGGTTTCCGGAGTTGACGTTGGTGCGGTTGCCGCCCTGCACTCGGTTGGCGTTGACGGTGGTGTTGCCCACCCGGTTACGGTTGACGTTGACGTTGTTGACCGTGACCGGGCCACGAACGACATTGTTGCCACCGTTCAAGCGGACGGCGTTACCGGTGTAGATACCGGCGTTCTGCCAGCCATAGGGGCGGTAGTAGCCGACGGGCGGGTACCAGCCGTAAGGGTGCGCGTAGAAACGATAGTCGTTCCAGTGGAACACGTTGGTCCAGAGGTAGGCGCTGGTGGCCACCCCGGTGCCCCACAGGAAACCGCTCATAAAGTCGTGGTCGTCGACATCCGTCGAGGTGTAGGTGGGCACGTAGATCACCTGCGGGTTGGCCGGCTCTAGACGAATGGTGCTGCCTTCCACGATGACGGTGACTTTGTCGTTGCTGCTGAGGTTCCCGGCCTGCTGGGCGCGGTAGCGATAGCGCTGGACGGCGTCCATCAGGTCGGGCAGCTGGTGGGTCGAAGCCCAGCCCAGCGATTTCATCCAGTTGACGTTGTTCGCCATCAGGTTCAAGGCGGTGGGATAGTCGTCGAGCGCCTTGACGCTGTCGTCCCAGCTGTTGTCCTTCGAGTTGGTCTTGGACGCGGCGATCACCTGATCGGGAAAGGTCGACGCCCGGACCACATTGGTCAGAACGGGGTCAGGGTACAGAGCGATCGGTCCCACCAGGGTGTCCAGGTCGCTGCTGGAGTAGGGCTGCTGGGCCAGAGCCGGAAGGGCGCTGGTCCAGAGAAGTAGACAAGCGAGGAGCATCGGAACGATTCTACCGTGCAAAAGGGCCTCCAGTTGACTTAGAGAGTGAGACCGGGCGCTTCTCGTTGAGAGGGGGTTCTCCTATCGAACCCTGACCATCTCAATGAAAAGATTTTTCCGGACACAAAAAAAGAGACTCCGCGAAAGCTCGCGGAGTTCCCTTTGCGTCGAGATATTTTGTCGGCCGCCGCTAGTTCGCTGCGGGCTTACAGTAGCGGTCCAGCCAGTCGAAGAAGACGCGGTTCCAGACCACGCTATTCTGCGGCTGGGTAACCCAGTGGCCTTCTTCCGGGAAGTACAGGAAGCGCGAGTCGATCCCCTGGACCTGAGCGGCGGTGAACGCCTCCATCCCTTGACCGATCGGAACGCGGAAGTCTTTCTCGTTGTGGATGACCAGGATCGGGGTGCGCCAGTTCTTGACGTAGCGGTGAGGCGAGAACTGGTCGTACTCCTTCTGGATGGCCGGGCTCTTCCAGTAGGGTCCGCCCATCTCCCAGTTGGTGAAGAACACCTCTTCGGTGGTGCCGTACATCGATTCCAGGTTGAACACACCGCAGTGAGCCACGGCGGAGGCGAAACGGTCGCCCGAGTTGCCCATCAGGTAGTAGACGCTGTAGCCGCCGTAAGAGGCGCCGACCGCAGCGGCGCTCTTGGCGTCGACGTAAGGCTGAGCCAGCATATAGTCGGTGGCGCTAAGCAGGTCGCGCATCGGCTGACCGCCCCAGTCGCCCGAGATCACGTCGTTCCACTCTCGTCCGAAGCCGGGCAGGCCGCGGCGGTTGGGAGCGATCACCACGTAGCCGTGCGAAGCCATCAGGTAGAAGTTCCAGCGGTAGGAGAAGCCCTGGCCGATCTGGCCCTGAGGGCCGCCCTGGCAGTAGGTTAGCACGGGGTACTTCTTGGCCGGATCGAAGTTGGGCGGCAGGATCACCCAGGCGTGCATCTTCTTGCCGTCGGTGGTGTCGATCCAGTGCTCTTCGACCTTGGGCAGGTCCAGGGTGGCATAGATACGGTCGTTGACGTGGGTGAAGGTCTTGGAAGTCTTGTCGCCCAGGTTCAGCAGGCCCAGCTCTTCGGGGCGTTCCATGCGCGAGAAGCCGACCACGGCCTGTTTGCCGTTGGGGCTCAGGGCGCGCAGCGACCAGTCGTAGCGGCCTTCGGTAACCTGCTTCAGGTTTTTGGCGTCGCGTCCGATGGTGAACAGTTGGGTGGTGCCTTTGGTCTCGGCGGCGAAAGCGAAACTCTGGGAGTCCGGGGCCCACATGGTGCCGTGTACAGTCATGTCCAGTCCGCGGGTCGCTTCGCTGGTCCGGCCGGTGGCCAGGTCGTAGAGCATGATACGGTTGCGGTCGGATTCGAACCCTTCGCGCTCCATGGAGTGCCAGGCCAGCGTTTTTCCATCAGGAGAGAAGATCGGGTCGTTGTCGTAGCCGCGGTTATTTTTGCTGATGTTGACCACGTCGCGAGGAGCCGACGCTTTGACCAGGTAGATGTCCGAGTTGGTGGTCTCGGCCATTTTCGGTTCGTCTTTTAAGGTGTAGGCGAACCATTCGCCGTTGGGCGACCAGTCGAACTGCGAACTGCCGCCGAAGGGCGGTACGGGGCTGTCGACCTTACGGGCATCGAGCAGGTCGGTCGCTTTGCCGGCTTTGCCGTCTTTGCCGATGTTGGCCAGCAGGATGTGGCTGTATTTATAGTCGTGCCAGGCGTTCCAGTGGCGGTACATCAGGCCGTCGATGATGCGGGCGTCGGCCTTGGGAAGGTCGGAGTAGATCTCCTTGACCTCTTTGTCGAGTTTGACTTCGACGGTGTAGGCGACCGCCTTGCCGTTAGGAGCGACCTTGAGCGAGCCGACGCCGTCTTTGACATCAGTCACCTGAAGCACCCCGCCGTCGGCCGGGTTGACGGCGTAGATCTGCGGAGCCTTTTTGCTTTCCGGGTCGGGCTTGCCGACCAGGAACAGCCGCTCCCCGTTCGCCGAGGGGGCGAACTGCATGTCCGAGACCGAAGGCCAGTCGGTCAGCAGCGCTTTTTCCTGTCCCGTCTGCAGGTCGTAAAGGTAGACCGTGGTCTTGCCTTTGTTCTCGGACAGTTCGAACCGTCGCACGCCGTAGGCGGCCCAGCGTCCATCGGAAGAGAGGTCGGCCTCACCCACGCGGCCGAGCTTCCAGAGAAGTTCGGCCGTCATGGCGGTGGGGTTAGCGGGCTGAGGGGTCTCGCTCTGGGCGAACGCGCTCAGCGGTAACAGGCTCAGAAAAAGAGCCAGAGTCAGCTTCAAGGTCACACGCATGGCTGCGCCTTCGCGCGGGCCCGGCATGGTCCTATCGGCCGGCTATCTCTGCCCTGGGAACGAGTGTTCTTGCCGTCTCTCCCGCGGGGGGGTCAGGCGAGCGGTCCCGGCGGGGGCGCGGCGGGGGCGGTCCAAACCGAGATTGGCGGTCTGACGCCGGGTTTTGCGGGCGTGACGCCGGGATATCCGGGTTTGCACGCCGGGATTCGCGGGTTTGAAACCGGGAATCGCCGGTCTCAAACCGCCTCGCTCGGTTTGGTAGAGCTTGGCGGGGCGTGCGGAGGGGAAGCGGTCCCGGCGAGGCGGTCCAAACCGAGTCTGGCGGTTTGACGCCGGGATTTGCGGGCGTGACGCCGGGATATTCGGGTTTGCACGCCGGAATTCGCGGGTTTGAAGCCGGGAATCGTCGGTTTCAAACCGCCTCGCTCGGTTTGGCAAGTGACGAGGGAGATTTGGGCTTGCCCGTCAGGGGCGGCCGAAGACCAGATCATGATGCGTCTTCTGGTCGGGCACGTCGAAGCGCAGGAACAGGTGGGTGGGCAGTCCGTCCTCGTCAATCTCGTCGTCGTAGACCACCACGCCGCGTCCCTGAGCCTTCTTGCCGAACGCTTCGCTGATCTCGATCACGGCGGTCTCTTCGCTGACTTCCTTCCAGCGTCCGCGCAGCACGAAGCCGTCGCCTTCCAGGTCGATGGTGATCTCGGCGTCGCCGGACCCACCCAAAGCGACCGTGGCGCCCTGAATCGTGCGAGAGCCTTTGGCGTCGCTGACGTGATAGTCGCCCACGCCCTTTTCGATCGCCAGCACGCCGGCCTTGGGGTGCAGGGTCATGGTTAGCAGGTAGTCGACCCGCCCTTCGCGCTGAACTGCGGGGCGGCGCAGGCTGAAGTAGACCGAGTAGTCGCCGTCCGAGGGCAGCACGCCCTTGCCGTGCAGCACTCCGGAATCGAAGTTGCTGAAGATGTTGTTCTTGTCAGCGTCGCGCACGTGCACGACCAGCCATTCGCCGCGTTCGGAGCGGACAGCGAAGTCGAAGCGCTGGCCGGCCGAGCCGCGGAAGGTGAACTCTTTGGTCTGGTCGGCGACCAGAACGCCCTTGACGCTGGCCGAGATCTCTCCGGGGGCAAACGAGATCGGCTCGGCCAGGCCGGCCACGGTCAGTCCTAAAAAGAGGAAGAGGGCGAGGAATCGAGCTTTCACAGGGGCTCCTTGGCGTTGATGGGCTGCCCCTTCGGATAGCCAGGAGCATCCCCTCTCCCATTTCCGGCCGAAACCCCCGCCTTTTCAGGACGGGTTGGAGGGGGGAGCGTCACCGGAGGCGGAGGGGAGGACTACATCTCGCGTTTCGACGACCCACGGTAGAAGAAACAGAGCTGCCAGTGGGATAAAGCCGACCAGCATCATCACCGACAGGATCGAAGACGATCCTGAGGTGCGCGAGGCTACGGTGGCCACCAGAAACGGACCGCCCGCCGTCAGGAAGCGTCCGATGTTGTAGCAGAAGCCGCTGCCGGTGGCGCGCAGATAGGTGGGGAACAGTTCGGGCAGATAATAGGTGAAGCTGCCCAGCGCGCCAAAACCGGTCAGTCCGACCAGGAATAGCATACCCAGACGAACGGGCAGCGGCAGGTCTAGCCCGAAGGTGGTCAGGATGGCCAGGCCTGAGATCAAAAAGTAGACGCCGAAGGTGGCTCGTCGGCCCGCGTGGCGGGCCAGCGGAATCCCCATGAAGGTGCCCAGCAGTCCGCCCGCGTTAAAGATGTCGAAGGCGGTGCTTTTGGTCGACTGTACGAACGTTTTCAACTCGGCGTCGAGCAGGCCGCGCCCCTGGCCCACTTCACGGGCCAGATGGTCGATCACCAGCGGCAGGAAGGCGTTGCAACTCCACCAGGCCAGCAGCGCCGTGACCGCCATGGCCGATCCGCTGAAGGTGCGACGACGCATGCGTGGGCTGAACAGTTCGGCAAAGGTCGGTTCCGCGTGAGTCTCCTGGTGTTTCCAGGTCTCCGGCTCTTTGACGAAGTGGCGAACCACGATGGCAAAAAGGGCCGGGACCAGGCCGAACAGGAAGACGTAGCGCCAGGCGTTCGGGTTGTCGGGCATCCACTGGTAGGAGACCAGGTGGCTTAGCCTTCCGGCCATGAAGACGCCCAACGGGGCGGCGCTGTACAGGATCGCTCCGGCCTCCAACCGTTTCTTCTCCGGGACGACCTCGGCCACCATGGCGGCGCCGGCCGCCCACTCTCCACCTATCCCCAAAGAGGTGATGAAGCGGAACAGCCCCAGCACCCAGAGGTTGGGAGCGAAGGCGCAGGCGGCGGTGCCCAGCGAGTAGATCAGAATGGTCAGGATCAGGGTGCGGCTACGTCCGATCCGGTCAGCCAGGCGACCAAAGGCGATCCCCCCGATGGCCCAGCCGATCAGCAGTATCGAGGTCATGATCCCGGTCCAGTAAGTCACCTGCCCGGCCGTCGCGGGGTCCTTCGGGTCGAGCTTCAGCAGCGCCGGAATGCATGACGCCGAAACGTAGTTGAACAGCAGGGCGTCGAAGGCGTCGAACCCCCACCCCAGCCAGGCTGCGAAGAGGACCGTCCACTGATAGCCGGTCATCCCCCAAAACTCTTTCGCTTTCACCCGCGGGGAATTCGCAGTACGACAGGTTGCCGCCTTCCGTACCGTGGAGCGAACCCACGAGGGAGGAGGCGGGGGCTGTCGCGGTTGAAATTTTCTCTTTGTGGCGGAGGCAAGCGTTCAAGATTCCGGGTACATGTCGAGCATGGATACAGCCGAAATGCGTTTGCTCACCGTTCCCCAGTTCGCCCGCCGCGTCAACAGCTCGGTCGATGAAGTCCTGGCGCTGATCGCCAGTCGCGACATCAAGGCGCTGCGGCCCGACCCGGAAGGCGGCTACCGCGTGTTGGAGACGGAAGTGGACCGCATTCTGCAAGACAAGATGCGCATCCGTCCGTTGGAGAAGGCCGAGGGTTCGCCTCGCCCCTCGATCCTGGAGCCTCCCACCATCCATAAGGTTCCCGCCCCCGCCAAGGCTCCGCGTCCCGCCGTCGAACCGACGCCGGCCCGCAACGTGGCCATGGAGACCCACCTGACGGTGGTCACCTCGCTGGAGACCGCGCGGGCCGACAACGCCCGCCTCGAGCGTCGCAACTCGGCGCTGCAGGCCGAACTGTTCCAGTATCGCCAGATGCTCGAAGGGCAGTCCGAGGAGATGGCCGAGCTGAAGGCTCGCCTGGAGACGACCAGCCGGAATCTGGACAGCGCTTTGCAGGGGTTGGAGACGGAGCGCAAGGCGACCAGAGGGGAGCAGGCCGCCGCGGCCGCCCTTCGCTCGGAGCTAGAGGCGGCGCAGGCCGCCGCGGCGGTCAAGAAGAGCTTCTGGCAGCGCCTCTTCGGCTAGGCCGCGCGGAGTTGCCGTTTCGAATAGGCCAGGGTTGTTCACTTCGAACGCGCAACGCGGCCTTGTCTGCTTCGAATGGGCCAAGTTTGCTCACTTCGAACGAGCAACGCGGAGTTGTCCGCTTCGAATAGGCCAAGCTTGCTCACTTCGAGCGCTCAACGCGGCGCTGTCTGTTTCGAACAGGCCAGATCGCCCGGTTCCGCCTGCTCAGAATTTACTTCGTCCTATGTCGACGAGGTTTCCGGTAGGTCCAGGGTTTCAAGTCAGCGTCCAGCGCCATCCCTTTTCGGTGGCGCCAGATTCGAGCATGCCTTCGACGCGGGAAAACATCGCCTCCAGCGCCCGGGGCTCGAGGTGGGGGGAAAGTTCGGCGCTAATCGCCTCGCGCTGGCTCAGGAAGTCGGCCAGCATCTGGCGCTCGCCGGGGTTCAGCACGACCTTACTGGCGAAGTCGTAGTTGATAGTCAGCCCCTGGTAGCCATTTTTCAACGGGAACGCCAGACCGTGATCGATCGGCACTGAGCGTCCTTCTTCGGTGATCAGGAAATTGCGGTTATGGCGGTCCAGGTTGCCGATGACGTTGTCGAAGATCGCCACGCGCCGGTAGGCGTCTTGCTCGGGCTGCTTCTTGAGCCAGCCGGCCGCGTCGTCGTTGACCCAGGCTTTGTCCACCATCAGAGTGGCCACGCCGGTTTCTCCGTCGATCTCGCGCTCGACCGTCGGAGGGACGCGGGCGTAGTGACCCAGCCGTTTGTCCACCAGGTAAGCGGCCACCTCACGGCGGTTCTCACTGCCGCCCGGCACGTGGCGGCGCAGCACGTCGCCGCTTTCGGCGCCTTTCCAGAGAAAACGCAGGCCGTCGTCGGCGGTGCGGATCTTGGCCGAGCGCGAGCCCGAGGTCGACTGCTGGGCCCCTTCCGAAGGCAGCGGCGAGGTTCGCAGCATGGTCTCGAGCGCCTCGAAGTTGGCCCGTCGCTCGGTCAGTGTGGTGCGCTCTTGTAAGGTGGCGTGGTAAAGGTCGCTGGCCGCCGCCGACTGGGTGGCCTGCTGGCGCGAGTTGGACAACATGCGGGCGGTGAACAGGCCGAAACCGCTGGCCCCCAACATCATGCCGGCGATCAAAGGCGGGAACGAGATGGCGGCCACGGCCGCCGTTCCGGCCATTCCCAGCAGGGCGCCCTGAGCGACCCAGCGACCGATTTTGCCGGTCAGGCGCCCTCGCTCGACGCCCTCGGAGGCTAGATAGCTGTCGGCCGGGGTCGAGGAGCCTTTTTCGGGCTCTGGCGTCAGCGAACGCGAGGTCGCCTGCAGCCGGGTGGCGCGAAAGTCCGGGGAAGCTATCGAAGCACCGAGGATCACGAGAGAAGAATTCTTCGCCCTTCAAGCTTCCTCCCCCTGACGACGGAAGGGTGAGACAGCGCGTTTCCTTAAGCGTTGGTGATGACGCGTAAAGAGACGGTAGAGTACGAGTTTCATCACCTGGGGATTCCCACGACCGAGGTTCGGTCGGGCGAACGTTACAGCGAGCGGTTCCGGATGTACACCAGCGAGACGACCTGCGGTCTGGCCCGTGTGCAGTACCACCGGTTCGAACCCGGAAGCTCCCTGCATCCGCTGATCCAGTCGACCCCTCATGTGGCGTTCAAGGTCAGCGACCTGGACCGCGCCGTCGAGGGGGGCGAGCTGATCCTGGGGCCCTACGAACCGATCCCGGGGTTCCGAGTGGCCATGGTGGTCGACGGCGGGCAACCGATAGAACTGGTGCAGACCGACCTTAGCGACGAGGACCTGTGGGCCCGCGCGGAGACCGGGCTGAATCTGCTCTACAGTGCGAGCGAGGTTGAACCTTCGGGCGAAGCCGAGGCGCCTGCGGCCTAGAGGCCTCTAGGCCGGTTAGAGAAGCGTTCCGTTCTGGGGTAGCGGCGACGGCGTGATGGACGCGCCCGCGTTGCTGTTCATGGGCAGAATCGGCTGGAACATGCGGGGCGCCAGCAGCGTCCCGCTTCCCGTCTGCGGCTGGCTGCGTTGGAACGCCTGCCCCATCTGACGCAGCAGCATCACCGAGTCGGTCGGCTGGGCGCCGTTGGACGAGGTGAACGAGTCAGACAGATTCAGGGTGGCCCCTTCGCTGCCGCTCGAAGCGGTACCCGGCCTGGAGGCCCCAAGCTGAGGCAGAGCTACCTGATGAGACTGTGAAGTCGAAGTGTCGAGCAAAGTCATCCCTCCCGTGGACTACAAGTTGTATTTTAGACCACGATTGTTGACAGATTGTGAAGTTCCCGACGAATCTTGTGAACAAGGGATGGCGAGGTGGTCCTGGGAAGGGCCGGGCATGACTCTCCCCTCCCCCTTCAAGCTGGCCACCTGGAACGTCAACGGACTGCGCGCCCGCGCGGCTCAACTGGCGGAATGGCTGGACCTCGAGCAGCCCGACGTGGTCTGCCTGCAAGAGATCCGGGTTACCTTAGAGCAGGTGCCCGCCGACCTGTGGGCCCGACCGGGCTACAGTTGCTACTGGCACGGCGGAGGCAAAGGCTACTCCGGCACGGCCATCCTGGTGGCCGACCGACTGGGGAAGCCGACAATCTCGCATCCGGACTTCGATTTCGAGAGCCGGGTGGTCGAGGCCCAATTGGGCGACCACCACTTTCTCTCGGTCTATGTGCCGAACGGAGGCAAGGACTTCGCGGCCAAACTACGCTTCTGGGAGGCGATGGAGGCCCATCTGCAGGGGCTGGCCGACCAGGGGAAGAGCGTGCTGCTGGCGGGAGACTTGAACATCACCCGTTCCGACATGGATCTGCACCCGAAGGAGAGAAAGCCCAACGCCATTGGGCAGTTGCCCCAAGAGCGCGAGCTTTTCGAGCGCCTGCTGGGGCGGGGCTACGTCGACGTGCAGCGAGCGCTGCATCCGGACGACGCCGACATTTTTAGCTGGTGGGCGCCCTGGCGCCAGATGCGTCAGCGCAACATCGGCTGGCGAATCGACTACCTGTTGGCCAGCCGCGACCTCGCGGCGCGCGCCGTCTCCTGCGTCAGCCAGCGCGAGACCGGCACCTCGGACCACGCGCCCGTGGTCGGCGTGTTCGCCTGAGTCGGCGGGAGCGGGCGCGGCCCGCGTGGCGCGTTCGAGGCGGGCAAGCTTGGCCTGTTCGAAGCGGACAAGACCGCGTTGCGCGTTCGAGGCGGGCAAGCTTGGCCTGTTCGAAGCGGCAAGTCCGCGTTGCGCGTTCGAAGCGGGCAAGCTTGGCCAGCCGGGGTTTCGGTTGGTCTTACGACGTGACGACCAGCAGCGCGTAGCCTCGCCGCACCGTCTCCTGCAGGAAAAGCCGGAACGGTCCGACCTGCTTCATCACCCAGTCCAGCAGGGCGGCGCGGTCCGGATCGCGGTTCCAGAAGCCGGGTGAGATCTGCAGTTCGGTCATCCGGTCGGGATCGAAGCGAGCCCGCAGCGTTGCATCGTCGATGCCTTGCACCGCCTCGTTCCAGCCTTTCACCTGGTCCGGACTCAGAGCCCGAGGCGGCACCTCGAAGTCGCTGTCGTCCCATTCGAGCT
Source organism: Vulcanimicrobiota bacterium (assembly GCA_023447635.1). Lineage (GTDB taxonomy): Bacteria > Vulcanimicrobiota > Xenobia > Xenobiales > JADMJV01 > JAEXNA01. The sequence goes on from JAEXNA010000012.1 coordinate 103,559, forward strand.
CAACCCCGCCTTCTACGATGTAGCCCAGCGGCGGGCCCGCGCCCCAGTCGGTCCCGGTGAACAGGTAGCTGACCGCGTGCCAGGCCTTGTCCAGACTGCACCAGTCTTCGGGACGCTCTTCCAGACCGAGTTCGAAAGTCTCGAGTTCGGCCGGAGCCAGCGCTTCCATACAAAGTTCGGGACGCTGGACCATCTTCTCCAGGATTTCCGGCGAGACCGCCTGGAGCGAGACGTAAATTCCCATTTTTGCTCTCTTCTCTTTCTAAGGCGCCGAAGACGCCCACGCCGTGGTTAGCCGGCCTGCAGCAGGCCGCGTAAGGTGGCTTCGTCGATCGGTTTGTCCAGCACCCGCTCGAACCCCGCCGCCAGCGCTTGCTCGGTCGAAGCGGCAGCGTCCCCGGTCAGCGCCAGCAGGCGTAGGGAGCGCGTCTCAGGCCCCGAGCGCAGCAGATGGGCCAGGGCGAATCCGTCCATCCCGCCCGGCAGCCCGAGGTCGCAAAGGACCAGATCGGGCGCCCCGTCCGAGATGGCGGCCAGCCCTGCTTCAGCGGAAGGGCAGCCGACGGCCGACGCGCCCAGGCGTTCGAGCATGCGCACCACCACGTTGAGGGCCAGGGGGTTGTCCTCGACCACCACCACCCGAGGACGCTGGACCGAAGTTCGAGCGGCTTCCAGAAGCTGGGACAGGCGGTCCAGGTCGACCGGTTTGACCAGGTGATGGTCGAACCCCGCGGCCAGCGCTTCCGCCCGGTCGCGCTCCTGGCCGTAGCCGGTGATCGCGAGCAGTTCTCCCCGGAAGCCCGCCTCGCGGACTTCGCGGGCCAGTTCGTAGCCGTTCTTGCGCGGCAGGCCGACATCGAACAGCCCGATGTCGGGCAAGAATCTCTGGTATTCCGCCAGACCGGACTCGCCGTCGTAGGCGGTGGCGACCTCGAAGTCGTGCGCCTCGAGCCACATGGCCATCGTGTCGGCCCCGTCCACGTTGTCGTCCACCACCAGCACCCGTCGGGGACGGTCCGAGGTCGTGGGGAAGGCGGAGGGGAGCGGGAGGGGAGGAGCCGCCGGGGCGGCGGCCTGGAAGGGGAGGAGGAGCGTCCAGTCCCGACCAGGGGTCTCCTGGAGTGTGGCCCCCAGAGCGTCGGCCAGGCGCTCGGCCAGCAGGCGGCGATAATCGGCCCGGGCGGGAGAGGCCTCGGCGGCCTCGGAGCCTCCAACCTCTCCTCCTCCAACCGCCTCTCCTCCAACCTCAGCGCCTCCACCCCCACCGGAGGGTCCCTCCAACCGGCAGACAAAGGCCAGCTCCTCACTGGTCAGGTCGGCCTGCAAGGTCCAACTGCTGCCGGCCGAAGCCGCCCTGGAAAGGGAGCCCAGCAGGCAGCTCAGGCAGCGCCCCAGCATCTCCGGGTCGGTGGCAAACCAGAGCTCGGGCGCCTGCACCTTCAAGCTTTGCTCCCGTCCCTCCAACCCCGGCCGCAGGCGCTTTCCCACCCCTTCCAGGAGCGCTTCAAGCTCACAGCTCTGTTGGCTAGGAGTGGGAGCCGAATTTAGCAGTCGCAGGTAGGTCGAAGCGTCTTCCAGCACGCTCTTCATCTGCTCGGAACTGCGGCGTAGCGAAGACTGCAGCCGCTCCCGCTGTTCGCCTTCCGGGCCTCCGACGGAGGCGCAAAGGTCTAGCCCCCCGTGCAGGGCCGCGAACGGATCCTTGAGCTCGTGCAGCAGGTCCCGCAGGAAGGCGATAGAGGGCTCGGATTCGCGCATTGGCCATGAGACTTCGAGCGCGCGCGGTCGGTCCCTGTGCCGGAAACGGGTTGGAGACGAAAGTATGGGTTCAGGCGCACGCCCCGGTATGCTATCCGGGATCGGGCGGAATCAGGGGAAGTCGGACGGTGAAGCGGCTGCCCTGGTTGGCTCCGGCGCTGGCGACCCCAACCGTGCCGCCCTGAAGCTCGACCAGCCCTTTGACCATGGTCAGACCGATGCCGAGTCCGCCCTGGCTACGATCGATGGTGCGATCGCCCTGGGCGAACAGGTCGAAAAGATGAGGCAGCAGATCTTCCGGGATGCCGATCCCGGTGTCCGACACCGTGAGCACGGCCTGCAGGTCGTGCCCCGCCGTGCCGATCTCGAGCGTCCCGCCGGGATCGGTGTATTTGGCCGCGTTGTTGAGCAGATTGACCGCCACCTGCTCCAGGCGCAGCCGGTCGCCGTAGACCCAGAGGCCCGGCTGGAGATGGCTGTGCAGCTGATGGCCTCGGCTCTCGATGAAAGGGCGAGTCGCCTCGACCGCGTGGGCCACCACCTCGGACAGGTCCAGCTTTTCGACCTGGACCCGGATCAGACCCCGAGTGATGCGAGAGACGTCGAGCAGATCGTCGAGCAGTCGGGCCATGTTCACCACCTGGCGCTCGATGATGGTGGCCGCCCGAGGCGCGGCGCTGCCGCCTTTCAAGAGCAGCGGGACGGCGGTGCGGATGGGGGCCAGCGGGTTGCGCAGTTCATGGGCCAGCATGGCCAGGAATTCGTCTTTGCGGCGGTCGGCGTCGCGCAGCGCCTGCTGGGCCAGTTTGACCTCTTCGATCTCGGCGTTCAGGCTGCGTAAAGTTCGTGCGCGCTCGATCGATTCCCAGCAGCGAGCCACCACCATCTCGACGAGTTCGATCTCGTCGGCGCGCCAGCGGCGGGGCTCGCTCTGGTGGACCGCCATGCAAGCCACGAAGCGGCCGCCTTTGTGCAGCGGGGTGCAGATGGCGGATCCTATGCCGGTCTGGCTATAGGTGACCCGGTCGTCTTCGTCGACCCGCGAGTCGTTGGCCACATCGTCGATGATGAAGGAGCGGCCCAGGCGCATCTGGCGCAGCACCTCGGCCCCAAACTGGCGCATGGCGTAGCGCCCTTTCATGCTGGGGATGCCCCGGGTGTAGTCGTAGGGGACGGTGAAGTGGTTCTGATCCTCTTCGACCTCGGCGTAGGCGCAGCGATGAGCCTGCAGATGCTCTCCCAGCAGCACCGCCGTAGCTCGGGTGATGCCGTCCGGCTCGCTAAGGTTCTGCACGGTCGCGCTCAGGCCGACCAGGAAGTTCAAGGTGCGCTCTTTGCGCTTGCGTTCGGTGATGTCGAGCACGACCGAGATGACCGAATCCAGCGGGTAGCCGTCTTCCCGAATCGAAATCACGCTGGCGTTGATCCAGATCTGCTCTCCGTCTTTACGCCGCCAGGTCTTTTCGATCACGTAGTCCGACTGCCCATCGAGCAGCGAACCGAGGCGCGACTGCACGTCGGACCGTTCGTCCGGGTCGGAAAGCTGATGGATCTGCATAGCCATCAGTTCGTCGCGGCTGTAGCCGACCATGTCGGCGAACCGCTGGTTGACCAGGGTAAAGTTGCCTTCGCTATCGACTTCGCACACGCCGGCGCTGTGCTGGTTAAAGATGGCGGCGAAGCGGCGCTGGGCGGCGTCGACCTTGCGTCCGGCTTCGAGATCTTTGCCGATGTCGCGGAAATAGCAGATGACGGCGTGGCCGCCCTCGGGCAGCAGGGTGCGCACCAGCCACCATTCGTAGTGCTCGACGGCCTGGCGGTCCAGCCGGAACTCCGAGCGCTGCTGGGAAAAGTAGGGCTCTCCGGTGTCCAGCGTCCGCTGGAAGGTAGCCAGGAACTCGCTCGCGATCTCGGCCGGGTAGGCCGCCTCCAGCATGCGGGTGAAATCGACCCCGACCACCGGGTGGAACGCCTCTCCCAGCACCACTCGAGCCACCGGGTTGGCGTGGCGCACTTTGAACCGGTCGTCGATCAAGAAGATGCCGATCGGCGCCTGATTCAGCAAGGTTTCGAACTGGGCGCTCTGGCGCTGCTGGCCTTCTTCGGCCAGCGAGCGTTCGGTGATGTCTTTGAACACCAGTGCGAAGCAGCCATACGGCTCGACCGGGGTAGCGAAGACGTCAAAGCGGCGACCCATAGCCGACGAGGCGCTCTGAAAGCGAATGGTCTCTCCGCCCAGAGCGGCCTTTGCGTAGGTATCGACCCAGCTCTGCTCGAGGTCGGGGACCAGTTCGCGAGCGGTCTTGCCCACGGCGTCTTCGGGAAGACCGGTCATGGGGCAGAACAGCGGATTGATGTCGAGAAAGCGGTAGTCGACCGGGCGGCCGGCTTCGTCGCGGATCATCTCGGCCACGCAGACGCCTTCATCGATGCTTTCGAACAGGGTGCGGTAGCGGGCCTCGCTGACCCGCAGCGCCTTTTCCAGCCAGACGCCGCGGCTGTCGACGTCGGCGGCGGTCAACAGGGCGCCATCCCCACCCAGCGGGCTGACGGCCAGGCGGAACGGGGCGGCCCCCTGGAAGAACTGACCCTTCCCGGTGTTCAGAACCTGGTCCAGCAGCGGTTCGAGATGGGGCCAGACGGTGGGCCAGACCTCGCAGAGCGGGCGCCCCAGGCTGTGGTCGCCCAGCCAGTGTCTCCAGGCTTCGTTGTGCAGCAGCAGCTTCTCGGGACCCCACACGATGGCGTTGGGCACGGGGCTGCCCAGGCACAACTCCAGCGAGAACAGCAGATAGGGCGGCCAGGCGTCCAGCGGTCCCAGCGAGCTATCCGCCCAGGGGTGGCTCAGGATCTCCTGGCCGATCGGGCCGGCGTGATAGAGGAACCGATCAGGAGTCATACTGGGGTTCGTTACAAGTCGGGCAGAGCGGATCCCTTTAGTCCGGGTTCTTTACGCCTCATCGGGGTCAAGGCCGGTCGAGGGTTTCCCGGACCTTGAAAGCCAGCGACTCCAACGAGAACGGCTTTTCGAGCAGGCTGACATCTTCGTCGACGACCCCGTGGGTCGAGATGATGTCGGCGGTGTAGCCCGACATGAACAGGCACTTCATATCGGGTCGGCCCGCCTGAAGCTGGCGGCGCAGATCCTGCCCGCTGAGCTGCGGCATGATCACGTCGGTCAGCAGAAGATGGATGGTTTCGGGGTAGGCCTCGGCCAGGCCCACCGCCTCGGTCGGTTTGTCGGTGGCCAGAACGTGGTAGCCCAACTGCTCGAGACGCCGTTGGCACAGTTTCAGCAGGCCGGGTTCGTCCTCGACCACCATGACGGTCTCGCCGCCGCTGCGGGGTTTCGCGGCCAGGGTCGGCGCGGGGTCGCGTTCGGCCGGGGCGTGGGCGGGAAGGTAGATGTCGAAACGCGACCCCTGTCCGACCTGGCTGCTAACCTCGATGTAGCCTTCGTTTTGTTTGAGGATGCCGTACACCATGGCCAGCCCCAGACCGGTGCCGTGCCCCACGGTCTTGGTGGTGAAGAACGGTTCGAAAAGCTGTCCCAGCACGTCATCGGTCATCCCGCAGCCGTCGTCGCGCACCGAAAGCTGGACATAATGGCCGGGGGAAAGCCCCGGCCGGGTCGCGCAGTCCGTAGCTTCCATATGCACGTTGCGAGTTTCCACCTCGATCCGTCCCGAGCCCGAGATGGCGTCGCGCGCGTTGATCGCCAGGTTGACCAGAACCTGGTCGAGTTGGGCCGGGTCGATACGAACGGTGCTGACCCCCTGGCCGGCCAGGAAGACCAGTTCGACGTGTTCGCCGATCAGCCGTTCCAGCATGGCCACCATGCCGCCCAGGGTGGTGTTGACGTCAAGGATTTTGGGAGTGATCGCCTGCTTGCGGGCAAACGCCAGCAGTTGGCGAGTCAGGTCGGCCGACCGCTTGGCAGCCCCTGATATAGCGCTAAGCTCCTGGTGCAGATCCGAAGTGGTGTCCAGTCCGTCCATCAGGATTTCGACGTGGCCTAAAATCACGCACAGCATGTTGTTGAAGTCGTGGGCCACGCCGCCGGCCAGGCGCCCCACCGCCTCCATCTTCTGCGACTGCAGAAGCTGCGCTTCGAGCGCTTCGCGTTCGGCCTTGGCCTGCAGTTCGGCGTTGATCTCGCGGAAGTAGACGGCGACTCCCTCGTCCGAAGGGTAGGCCCGCACGCTACACCACAGGTCGAGAGGGGGGTAGAACGACTCGAAGCTCACGGTCACCCGTTGCTCCATGGCTTTCCGGTACGACTCTTCGAAGATGGTGCCGGCGGCCTGGGGGAACATCTCCCACACGTTCTTGCCCAGCAGATCCTCGCGCTTGCTCAAGAGGATCCGCTCGGACTCGCTGTTCATGTAGCGGAAACACCAGTCGCGGTCCAGGATAAAGAAGGCGTCGGTGATGCTTTCCAGAGTCGAGGTCAACTGGCCGGCCAGGCGACGGGCGGCTTCTTCGCTGGTTCGACGGTCGTGGATGTCGGTGCAGGCGCCGTACCACTTGATCACTTCGTTCCGCTCGTTGCGGATCGGCACGCCCTGGTTCAGATGCCAGCGGTAGCTTCCGTCATGGCGTCGAATACGCATCTCCATCTGGTACTGGCGCTCTTCGCGCATACCGCTTTCCCAGGCGCCCCAGGTGTGTTCGGCGTCGTCGGGATGGATGAAACTCAGCCAGGCGGCCTGCAGGTTCTCCGGGTCGATCGGGCCGGCGTACTGGTAGGTGGCGACGTTGAAGAAATCGACGGTGCCGTCGGGATCGGCGGTCCAGACCACCCACGGCATGGAGTCGGCCAGGGTGCGGAAGCGCGCCTCGCCTTGCAGGATGGCGTTTTCGGCCGCTTTTTTCTCGGTGATGTCCTGCAGGGCGCCCTGCACGGCGATGATCTTCCCTGCGGGATCGCGCACCGGCCGACCGATGGAGCGGACCCAGACGGGCTGGCCGTCATGGCCTCGAATCTGGACCTCCTGATCGTAAGGAGTGCCACGGGTCGCGCAGTCGTTGAAGGCGGATTCGACCACCGGGCGCCATTCGTCAGGGTAAAGATCGAGGGCTTTCGACAGGCCGTTTTCGTCCGTCACCGCCGGTCCCAGGAACGAGCGGATCTCCTCCGACCAGGTGACCCGGCCGGGAAGGTCGACACGCCACCCCCCGATGCGCGCCAACTGGCAGGCGAACTCGAGGAGCGGGGCGTCGGACGGGGGGGCGGGGGTTTCTCGAAAGTGATGACTCATGAGGCAGACGCTGGGTTCTGTCTGGCTCTTCGGCGAAGGAAGGTTGACCTGAAGTGAGCCGACGGATCGAATATCGAACTTCGTCGGCTTTCAAGATTTCACCTTGAACTTTCGAGTGGGTAAGATGACTCCCGGTAGGAGTCTTTATGTCCTAGTCCAGGATCGCTTCGAAGGTTTCGAGCTCGGGATGGCTCAGGTAGGTCCCTTTCGGAGCGCGCGCTTTGGCGTGCGAGGCGCGGAAGCTCTCCGACTCGGTCCAGGCGATGAAGTCGGCTTCGCTGTCCCACACGGTGTGCGAGGCGTACAGCGTGTACTCTTCCTTCTTCGAGCCGCGCAGCAGCTTGAAGCTCTGGAACCCTTTGTTTTCGGGCAGATGGGTGTCGCGCTCGCGCCATAGCGCTTCGAACCCTTCTTCCATACCGGGGGCGATCTTGAACCTGTTCATGGCGATATACATGGGGGGCGGTTCGTCTCCCGGCGCGGCTATGTCCTGCCCTGAAGTTTAAGGGGA
>JAEXNA010000021.1 GCA_023447635.1 Vulcanimicrobiota bacterium
TTTAGGAAACTGCCAGGTTTTTGTTCTCGAGGCTCCGGTTAACCCCGGAGCCTCTTTTTATTTATCGAGGTTCCCCCTATGGCCGCTGCGCGTCCAGGTGGGCGAGACTCCGGCTTCGCCTTCGTAACGCCTTCGGCTTTAGGAACTGCCAGGTTTTTTTTTAAGCCCAGCTAGCAATAGCTGGGCTTTTTTGTATGTCCAGATTCCCACGTGGCCGCTGTGCGACCAGGTGATTCACCACCGGGGACGCGGGGACGGCCAGGCCGAGTTTGGCGGTTTGACGCCGATGTTTACCGGTTTGAAACCGGGCTTTTCTGGTTTGGACGCCGGTATTCCGCGGTTTGAAACCGGCAATCGTTGATTTGAAACCGTCGAAGCCGGTTTGGACCGCCGTGTCTCGCAGGACCCCACCTTTTCTGCTCTGGCCGCCACGCCTGGCCGTCGGGCAACCCAGGAGCCAAGCCGAGTTTGGCGGTTTGACGCCGATGTTTACTGGTTTGAAACCGGGCTTTTCGGGTTTGGACGCCGGTATTTCGCGGCTTGAAACCGGTAAACGTTGGTTTGAAATCGTCGACGTCGGTTTGGACCGCCGTGTCTCGCAGGACCCCGCCTTTCCTGCTCTGGCCGCCACGCCTGGCCTGATAGCCCGGGGTGCCAGACCAGGCGTGGCGGTTTGAAACCGGCGTTTTCCGGCTTGAAACTGGGCTTTTCGGGTTTGGACGCCGGTATTTCACGGTTTGAAACCGGCAATCGTTGATTTGAAACCGTCGAAGCCGGTTTGGGCCGCCGTGTCTCGCAGGACCCCGCCTTATCTGCTCTGGCCGCCACGCCTGGCCTGATAGACCAGGCGTGGCGGTTTGATGCAGGCGTTTTCCGGTTTGAAACCGGGCTTTTCGGGTTTGGACGCCGGTATTTCGCGGCTTGAAACCGGTAAACGTTGGTTTGAAACCGTCGACGTCGGTTTGGACCGCCGCATCACGCACTCTTCCGTTTGACTGGTTGGGACTTCTTTTCGGGCTAGCTCAAGAAACGGTGAGCTCTAGCTCGCTGTTTTCTGAGCTAGAGCTTGCCGGGCAACTTGAACTCGACGTCGCGGCTCGGGCTTACTTCGGGCCGAGGGAGACGATGACGGGGCCCTGGTCAGGGATGTCGCTGTCGTTGAGGATACGCTGGCCGTTCAGCCACGCTCCCATCGAGGTGGCGGCGATCCAGCCGCCCTCTTCGCCGAGTTGCACGTCGACGTCGCTGGTAGCGCCGACATCGGTAGCATAAAGCAGTTTCTTGCCGTCGATCCAGACGCCCTGGCTGCTGGCCGCTGCCCACGAGCCGTTTTCGGCCAGGTCGATCGCCAGCGGACCGCCGTCGCCGATGTCCGGGTCGTGTAGGGTCTTGCGCCCGTCCACCCAGAGACCGTAGTTGTTCGCCGCGATCCAGTTGCCCGCGTCGTTCAGGTCGACCGCCATGCGCCCTTTGTCGGAAATCTCGTTGCTGTGCATGACGCGCTTGCCGTCTAGCCAGGCGCCTTTGCCTGTCGCTGCCAGCCAACTGCCGTTATTGTTGATATCCACGGCTAGGGTGCCGAACTCAGTCATGTCGATAGAATCGAGCACTCGCTTTCCGTCGACCCAGGTGCCTTTCGCCGTAGCGGCTATCCAGTTGCCCTTGGCGTTGATCTTCAGTTCGAGCGGCCCCAGGTCGGGAACTTCGTGGTCGTCGAGCACACGCTGTCCGTTGACCCACACCCCGTTCGAGGTGCCGGCGACCCAGTCGCCCTGGTCGTTGATGTCGACGGCCAGAACGCCCTTGTCGTCGGCGTCGGTGTCGAAAAGAACCTTCTTCTTGTCTACCCAGACGCCATGCGAGGAGGCGGCGATCCAGGTTCCCGAGCTGTTCATGTCCACGGCCAGACGACCGGCGTCGTGAATTTCGTGGTCGGGGACGACCTTTTGGCCGTCGACCCAGACGCCTTTGATAGAGCCGGCGATCCAGTTGCCGGACGAGGTCGAGGCCATGTCCAGCGGGCCGGGGTCGGGGAGATCGCCGTCGCTGACCGTCGGGACGCGCTGGGCCTGACGCCATATCCCTTTGCCGCTGGCGGCCACCCAGGTGGGCGAGGTTTGAGAATCTCGGCTGATCATAGATCCAGTCTAAAAGATTCGCCCCCCGCCATGACGGACCAGGATGTTACAACATGGACGGCTGCTGTAAAAGATGCGAAAATTTCGCGTCCGATGACGCTAGTCTCCCTGGTCGGGGAAAGCGGTCTACCCCCAACGCGGTTAACAGCATGTTGCCGAACCGACAGGGCGGCAGCACCCACCCCTCAGCTCAGCAGTCGCTCTACCAGGCCAAGATAGCCCTGGACCTCGCGCTCCCAGTTCCAGCGCTCCTCGCAGGCCTGGCGTGCTCGAATCTTCATCTCGGCCAGCTCGCCCGACAGCACCAGCCCGTCCAAGGCCTCCGCGATGTCGCCCGGAGAGTAGGGGTCGAACAGCCGCCCAATCCGGTACTCGCTCGTGAAACGCGCCACCTCGGGGATGTCCGAGCCGGCTACTGCTAGCCCCGCGCTCATGTATTCGAACAGCTTGTTGGGCGTCGAGTAATAGTGGTTCAGGCAGGTCGGCAAGAACGGGATCAGTCCGATATCGGCCTGCGCGGCCGCCTGCACCACCTGCGGCCCGGGCACGGCGTCCCACCACAGCACGCGCCCCTCGGAATCCAGAGCGCGCAGCGCCTGTTCGCTGGAGCCGAAGCCGCGAAAAGCTAGCCGCACGTGTTTGAGTTTGGCCGCCGCCGCGATCAACTCTTCGCAGCCGCGATGGGGAACATACGCCCCCTGGTACAGAGCGATCGGCACTTCATTGTCGGGACGAGGCGGCAACGGCTGCCCCTCCTGACAGTTGTGCAGGGCCAGCACCTCATCAAGATCGTAGCGAGAGCTCAAAATGTCCGCCAGCGGTTCGTTGATGGTCATCACCGCCGAGACCCGAGCCACCAACTGGCGCTCCATCTCGTCCCAGTGATGGACCGACTCTTCGGAGTTGATGAACGGCTGTTCGCTCCACAGTTCGTGCGTGTCGTAAAGCACGGGCACGCCCAACCGCTCGCCCAGCAGCACCGCCGCCTCTAGAGCGTCCAGATCGTGCGCTTGCACCAGGTCCGGTTTCCAGGCCGCCGCCCGCTCGGCCCACACCCGATTGATACGAGAGATGTACTTCCAGTGCTCGCGCTCGGCCGCTCCCGCCTCCACCTTCAAGGAACGCTCCGGCTTGGGACACGGTCGCGAGGGAGCCCGGTCGGGCGGCATCTTCAAGCGCGCCGGCGCCTCCGGCGGAGCCTCCACCTTCCCGCCTCCCCCCAGCCGTTTCAGCGGAAGCATCACCTTCTCGTCGAACAGACGAGCGCCATGACCGCGCTGATCTTCGCGATAAAGCGTGTATCCTTCGCGCTCTTCGACAAAGGCCAGACCCGAAGTCAGGAAGCAGTAGACGCGAACCTCGAAGCCGGCCCGCCCCAGCGCCTGCGCCTCTTTGTGCACGCGCTGGTCGTGGTTGCCGTTGTTGAAGACGAACATCGCCACCCGGCGACGGCGAGAGGACGACATCTTAGCGGGCCGCACCGGACGAGGCGGCGGTCGGGAACCCCTGCCCTTTCAAGAACAGCTCGGACCAGCGGTAGGTGTGCAGGATACGCCACATGTCCCAGGAACGGTCGGTCCCGCTCAGGTGGTCGGCCCAGATCGCGGCGCAGGCCGACGAGTCCAGAATCTCGCAGCCCTTGAACGACGACGAGGCAAAAATGTCCGCGACCCACTCCTTAAGACCCTGGCGGAACCAGTTGGCCAGCGGCGTGGGATAGCCAAGCTTGTCCATCCGCTGCACGATCGAGCCAGGCAGCCGACCGTTCATCGCCTTGCGCAGCACCAGTTTGGTCAACGGCGGAGCGATCTTGAACTGGGCCGGCAGAGCAAAACAGAACTCGACCAGCCGATAGTCCAGGAACGGCACCCGCGCCTCTAGCGAGAACGCCATCGAACTTCGGTCCTCGTAGCGTAGCAGGGCGGGAATGGAGAACCGCGTCAGGTCGTCGTAAAGCTTCTGCGACAGCCCATTAGGAAACAGGCGGTCGATGTCCATGCGGGTGGCGTCGCCGCGCGACACCGACGAGGCCAGCGCGCGGTTCAAAATGGCCGGAGTCTTGACCTTACCGGGCCGCTCGCGCCCGAACATTTTCAGGAACGCCGGCCGCTTGGCCCGACGGATGGCCCGCTCGCCTAACCCCGAATGGTCATGACCGGTCACTTCGGAAATGATCGCCGCCTGGCTCATCACCTCGTCCAACGACAGCCCCTGAGCGCGACGCTCCTTGGCCAATTCGGACAGATACTCGCGGAAATAGTGGTGATAGCCGCCCAGGAGTTCGTCTCCACCCTGGCCGTCCAGGAGCACCGTCACCTTGGTCTTGGCCGTCTCCATCACTCGCCACTGCGAGTACAGACCGGGCCCGCCGGTCGGCTCGTCCTGATGCCAGACCAGCCGGTCGAACAGGTCCGGAAGGTCTTCGCCGGTCGGGGTCACCGGATTGGGAATCGAGCCGTACTCGCGCACCACATCGTCGATGAACCGCTTTTCGTCGTAGCCGCGGTCGGGATAGATCGACGAGAACGTCTCGATCGGACGATCCATCAAAGAGGACGCACAGGCCACCACCGAACTCGAATCCAGTCCGCCTGACAGACAGGTTCCCACCGGCACATCCGAGCGCAATCTCAAACGCACCGAGTCCTGGAGCAAGGCGCGGAACGCCTCCGCCGCCTCCTCCAGCCCCGGAGTGGAGGGGAAGTAGCCGTCCTCGACACGGCGCGAATCATAAGACGGAAAATCTCGCGGCGCCACCGCAGCCTCCGCCATCACCTGCTCCCAGGAGACCTCCGGACGAACGCGCCAGTAGCGCTCGCGCACCACGCGTCCCGAAGGCGTCACGGTCAGGGTGTGAGCCGGAGGCAGCACCGAGACGTCCTGGTAGAAGGTCTCCCACTCGTCGTCCGTCAGCCCCTCGCCCAGAAAACGGACCAGGGTGCGCAGACGCGGCTTGCGACGCTCGGGCTTATGCAGCAGGGTCTTGATCTCGGAGGCGAATTCGAACCCCTGGGCGTCTTCGACAAAGAAAAACGGCTTGATCCCCATCCGGTCGCGAGCGCAGAACAGCAGGTTCTGCGGTGCGTCCCATATGGCGAACGAGAACATCCCGTTGAAACGCGACACGCAGGCCTTGCCCCACTGCAGATAGGCGCGCAGCAGCACCTCGGTGTCGCAGTCGCTGACGAAGCGATGGCTCAGCGCTTCGAGTTCGACCCGCAGTTCGCGAAAGTTGTACACCTCGCCGTTGTAGACGATGGTGCGACCTTCCAGGGTCAGCGGCTGAAGACCGGCGTCGGAGAGATCCAGGATGGCCAGGCGACGATGGGCCAGCCCCACCGGGCCGTCCACGAACACGTCGTGACCGTCAGGGCCGCGATGCTCCTGCACCGAGTTCATCCACTCTAGCGTCTCTCGCGAAGCCGTGCCGCCGTCGCGCCGAAGGATTCCAGCGATACCGCACATGAGACGTTACAGGCCCGCCGCCACGGGGTCGCCCACGCCGGGAACCGAGACCGAGGCGACATGGTAGTCGACCAGCGACTTCTGACCGCCGCTTTCTTCGACGATCAGGCGAGCCGCATCGCCCAGCGGCACCGGCAGGCGCTGGTCCATATAGATGTCGTGCCAGATCTGGAACGACAGCAGGGAGAGGATTTTGTTGGCCAGGTTGGCTTGACCGCTCTGGAAACGGCTTAGGATGCCGCCAACTTCGGCCGCGTCGAACAGGCCGTGGTGGGCCAGTTGGCCCGGCGACAGAGCGTCCCTGGCATAGTCGAACAGCCAGCCTTGCAGCCACTGATTGACGGGCAGCACGAACCCTTCCTTGGGCCGGTCGATGGCCGAGGCGGGAAGGAACGGACGGGCCGCTTTTTTCAGGATCACCTTGACGTCTTCGTCGCGAATCTTGAACCGCTCGGGGATGCGCGCCGCGAACTCCATCACGCCGGTGTCCAGGAACGCCGTGCGGATCTCCAGCGAGTGCGCCATGGATAGGCGGTCGGTGAAGGCCAGCACCTGGTCGGGAAGTTGGGTGCGGAATTCCGCTTCCAGGATGCGGTTGGTCGGGTCCTGAGCGGTCAGGGTCGAGAAGGTCTGGCGCAGGTGCTCCCCGGTCGAGAAGCCGGCAAAGGCGTCGCGCGCTTCGGAGGAGCAGAGGCTGGCTTTGTCCTGGTCGGAGAAAACGGACAGTTGGAGGCGCCACAGGTAGTCCTGGTCGGAGGCGATCCGCTCCAGGAACTCTCGGGGCTGGCCGCTGGCGAAGTGGCCCAGGTCGCCGGGCTCGCGCCCTTCGCGACGGGCAGCCTGCAGTTCAGCGATGGGCCGGGCGATCCGGTGGGAGAGGTAGGAGCCGAACAGCTCGTCCGAGCCGTCGCCCGAGATCGCCACCTTCACGTGCTTGGAGATCAGGCGAGCCAGGAAGTAGGTCGAGACTACTCCGCCAAACGGCTCGTCGAAGTGGCTGAGGATCGCCGGGAACTCGCGCTGGAAGTCGGAGAAGTTCATCTGCTCTTCGTGATGGTCGGTGCCGTAGCGGGCGGCGATCTCACGGGCGCACTTCAGGTCCAGCTCCTTGCCGGGGGTGGAGGAGTCCTTGGCGTAGGTCAGGGTGAACGTCTTGATCCGTCCGGGCGCGAGTTCGGCGGCCAGCGCCGTCGAGAGGCTGCTGTCGATACCGCCGGAGAGGAAGAAGCCGATCGGCACGTCGGCGACCATGCGCCGCTTGACCGCGATCTTCATACGGCGGGTCAGCTCTTCGGCCAGGTCGTCTTCGGAAAGCTCCCCCTCGAACGGGGTCCAGTCAAGCTGCCAGTACGCTTCGTCCGAGACGATCTGGCCGTTCTCCCAGACCAACTGGTGGCCCGGGCGGAGCAGCGAGATCCCCTCGAAGATCGACATCGGCGACGGCACGTTCTTGTAAGAGAGGAAGTGGTGCACGGCCTCGTGGTTCAGGCGGCGCTGGAAACCGGGGATGGTGAGCAGCGACTTGATCTCGGAGGCGTACCACAGGCAGCCGTCGTGCAGGGTGTAGTAAAGCGGCTTTTTGCCCGAGCGGTCGCGCACCAGCACGCCCCGACGCTTCTCTTCGTCCCACAGGGCGATGGCGTACATCCCCTCGAGCTTTTTGGGGAACTCCATCCCGTAGGCGCGATACATATGGGGTAGCAGTTCGGTGTCGCCGTCGGTGGCGAAGCGGTGCTCGCCATGCTCTTTGAGCAGCTCTTCGCGCAGTTCGCGGAAGTTGTAGATCTCGCCGTTCTGGGAGCCCCAGACCGTCTTGCGGTCTTCGCTCAGCGGCTGCCGTCCGTGGTCGAGGTCGATGATCGAGAGGCGGCGCGCACCCAGGGTGTAGCCCTCTCCGTAGACCGCGTGCTGGTCATCGGGGCCGCGATGGGCCAACACTCTCAGCATGCCGCCCACCACTTCGGGGGCGCGTGTTCCAAATACTCCGGCGATTCCGCACATTGTCGTCTATAATCCTCGCTATGAGTCGCGGCTCCGAGATGGTGCGGCGACCCTGGTAAATAGGGCGTTTCAGCCCTTTTGCCCCCTCCCCATGAAGCTAAACTGAGGGAAAGGCGGCCATCCTGTGAACGTCTAAGAAGCGGCCGTCAAGGAAGAACTCGTCTTTGAGCACGCCTTCCTCGGCGAAGCCTGCCTTCTCGAACGCGCGACGGGCCCTGGGGTTGCCCGAGGTGACATAAAGGAAAACCTTATGCAGACCCAGTTTCTCGAAGGCGAAGCGCAGCAGCATCTGGCAGGCGCGCGTGCCGTGACCCTTTTCGCGGGCTTCGGGGGCGCCCAGCAGAATGCGCAGTTCGGCGTTGCGGTTGATCCAGTGAATACCGTGTAGCCAGACGTTGCCCAGGTAGGCGTTGGTTTCCAGGTGGCGCACCGCGAACACCACGGTCGAGGACGACCCGGTCATGCTCTTGTACCAGGCGTCGTGGCCGGCCTCGGTGACCGGGGTGGCCCGACCCAGCAGGCGGGCGGTCTCTTCGTCGTTGACCCACTCGCGGTAGACGAGAGAGTCGTGCGGCTCGAAGGGGAACAGCCCCAGCACACCATCGTTGATCAGCATCGTTGTGGTAACCTCAAAAGTACTTTAGCAGGCTTTCCGCCTTGCCCAGGATCTTCTTTTCGTTCAGGTACGAGAGTTTTTTCTTGGCCACGCCCACGTCGTACCAGCCCACGGAGTCGGCTTCTTCATCGCGAGGCTGCGCGTCTTCTTCGGTCAGACGCATCAGGAAGAAAGTGACGGTCTTGTGGTAGAACGTCGAGTTTTCTTTGAGGAAGAAGTAGTACTCGATGACATCGAGCTTTTCCACCACTTCGGCTCGATGGCCGGTTTCTTCGAGGATTTCCCGAGTGGCGGTGGTCTCTAGCGTCTCGCCGTCGTTGACCCGCCCTTTGGGGAAGGCCCAGACCCGGCCTTCCTTTTTGGAGACCAGGCAGATCTGCGCCCGGTTGCCGCGCTTTTTGATCAGCAGCCCACCGGCCGAGTGCTGCTCGGCCTTTTTGCCACCGCCAAAGAAGGCCCGTTGGGCCGGAAAGCCGTCACTCTCCGCCAAAATCCAGGTCCTCCGTTTCCCGCGCCTGCACGTTCACGTCGCGGGAAAGGGTAAGGTCGAAGAAGACCCATCCCTGGGAGTGATCCACGCTGCCGTCGCGGGTGTACTTCAGGCGCGAGATCCCCGGATAGACGGTGATCGGCTTCTGAGGGTTGGCGGCGGTAGCCTGAGCCTGATAGTCCTTGACCAGGGTGCGGATCAGGTAGGGATGATACTCGTACAGCATGGGGACCACGAAATTGACCGGCCAGTCGATCCAGGCTTGGGACGAATAGTCGTAGCCCGAGGTGCGGAAGCGTCCGTTGTCGCGGTCGCGGTAGTACAGCGGCAGCACGGCGGCCGAGAGTTCTTGCCCGCGCGGGATCTCTTTGCGGATGTCGCTGACGATGGTCTGCAGCGCTTCGCGACGGTGCGAGAGCGCTTTGTTCAGGGTAGCGTACTGGGCCCGGGAGTCGTTGTCCGAAGCGGAAAAGGTGCGATAGCTGCCGTCGAACACGCCGGTGTCGCGGCTCAGGCCTTGGCCGTCCACGGGGTAGCGGATGTGGTCGAGATGCACGCCGGCAAGCCCCGGATGGGTGGTGGCGATGTTCTTCACGACCTCGATCAGGCGCTGGCGCACCACGGGGTGTTCCGGATCGACGTAGATCGGGCGCAGCACCTTGCCGCGCGGCGCGGGGAACGGATCCTGGTCCGAGGCCATCAGCAGGAAGTCGGGGCGTTCGCCGCCGGCTTTCAGGATTTCGGCGATCAGGGTGCCGAAGGGGTGGCCGCCGGTTTTGAAGCCGGCGCTTCGTAGCAGTCGGGAAAGCTCGTTGGTGTCACAGCCCCGGGCAAACAGGTCGGCGGCCGCTTCCAGGGTCTCGGGACGGATCTCGGCGCTGCCGCGTCGGCTTTCTTCCAGCGCTTCGTAGCCGGGGCGGATCGAGCGACCAGCCAGCAGTCCCAGGCGCTGCGACTGACGGCGCAGGTAGGTCTCCATCAGTTCGGCCCATACGGTCGGGCCGTTGTGCCAGGGCAACATGATGTCGTTGTTGTCCATACGCCAGTAGAACATGTGGACCCAGGCGTGCACCTCGATACCGACCAGCTGACCTTCCTCGATGAAGATCTGCAGCGGGTCCAATACGGTGCCCATTTCGGAGCGATACTTGTAGCTCAGGTGGGGATAGACGGGGAAGCTTTCGGCCGTCTGCCCGTAGGCCACCGGGGTGACAGAGTTGCCGTTCTTTTCGATGGTGGGGCAGATGCTGTAGCCCCGCAGAAACGTCTCTAGAAAGACCGTATCAGTTCCTTGCTCGGCCAGCAGGGCCAGTTCCCGACGAGCCACTTTGCGCACGTCGGCTTCGCTGTAGCTGCGGTTGCCCGGGAAGAACCAGTCCGGCGAGATCCAGGCCCCCGACATTTCGCGAGCCGAAGCGGCTGCGGAGAGGCAAAAGCCCACCACGAGCATGGCGAAAAGGAGTCGGAACGGCTTGGTGACAGAGGTCGGCATCCCTCGCCGTTCAAGGCGCGAAAGGCTATCCCTGTCGTGAAGCGACCCCTGAACGGGGGAGAACTCTATCTTTTGAAGAGGCGCTGTAGGCCTTTTCCCCTAGCTCACGAAGCTGCATTTTGACATTTTTCGGTACATTTGTGGGACCGCCATAGAGAGGATAGCTGCTAGTTCGTGGGGCGAAGAGGCGTGTCGATACGGCCGGAGCGGGGGTTGACCTTGCTGGAGACCCTGTTGGCTCTGGTCATGATCAGTCTGATGATCGTCGGCCTGCTGGGCCTGCTGGGGTCGCTGCTGGTCAGCTCTACCAAGGCTTCGGATTCGAGCGCGGGTATCTACGCCGCCCAGTACCTTCTTGAAGAGGCTTCGACCGGGGCACCGCCCCAGCCGACCGGTGGGGTCAGCGAAGGCGTGCATCAACTGCTCAACCACGAGGACAAGCACCCGGTGGATTTTCACTACCGTCTGGAGTGGACTTTGATGGGAGAGCCCCGCTACTACAACAGCCCCACCAGCGGAACGCCCCGAGAGTCCCAGTTCGGAACTCGCCTGTACCACGTGCAGTGCACGGTCTGGTGGATGGTCGAGAATCCGGAGGACGGTCGAGGTGAAGGCGGAGGGAAGCGCACGGTTTCCCTGGAGCGCTTGATCAAGGTGGGGAAGAGTTGAGGGGGAGATGGGGGCGGAGAGCGCCCTGGCCAGCCAGGGCGGCCGGGGGCTTCACCCTGTTGGAGGCGCTCTGCACCTTGGGCGTGTTCGGCTTTTTCATGGTGGTGCTGTTCCTGACCGTGTCCTGGGGGTTCCGCTCGTTCTCGCTGGCGGTGGCCAAGTCGGACGTGACTACCGAAGCTCGCCGCCTTTCACTGTTCTTAGAGCGCGAGCTACGCAGCAGCACCTATTTTTCGATCTCGACCGTGCAGCGCGAGGCCGGCGCGGACCAGCGGCGGGACGCTCTGTGCTTTGTTTCGCGCAACGACTGGGCCGCGCCCGAAGCCTACGACCCGGTCAACCAGACGGCGGCCTGGAACCGCTATTTCGTTTACTACGCCACCTTGCAAAAGCCGTTCGGGCAGTTCGTGCGACTGGCTCTGATCCCCAGGACGCCGAACGAACTCGGCTCGTTCCCGTATCCCAAGTTCGCCGATATCGGGTCGCAAGGCGGCTACCTGCGAGAAGATCCCACCTCGTACCGAGGCGGCGACGTCGAGTCGTCCCGGGTCGTGGCGTCGTCGGTGCAGCGCTTCGAGGTCAAGCGGCTACCGACCACCCAGGAGGTGGAGATGCGCTTGATTTTGCGACAGAACGGCCTGATGGCGCGACGTGCCAACGGGGATCGCGAAGGAGGCACTTTTGAGTTACAATACAGAGTGCAGCCGCAGAACACACTTTGAGTAGGGGGTCGTCGACGTGAAAAGTGCCTTCCGCGCGGTGAAACTCTCGCTGTCCCGTCGAGGGATGGCGCTGGTCAGCGTCCTCCTGGTCACGGTCGTGCTGTTAGGGCTGGCCGGGGCGTTTTTCGTGGCCCACAAATCCGACCTGGCGCTGATGGTGTCCGGCGGCTACCGCGAGCAGACCAAAAACGCCTGCCTCTCGTTGGCCGACTTTGTCCAGTACAAACTGCAGAACGACCGTAAGTTTGGCCTGGCGCCGTTCCCTCTGGAGGATCCCGAGGCGACCCCCGAAGCGTTCCCGGCTGGCGCGGACGAGCCGCTGCTGCTGGTGTCCTATTACGGCGTCAAAGCTACAGGCAGCCCTACGGCTCCCGTGCGCAACTTCATGAAGGGCACGATGCCCGAGTCCGGGGTCGAGTTCGAGATCGAGATCTTGAACAATATTGACGGCTGGGCACCGCTGGGCGTCACCGCCCGTCGAGTCACTCCGCCCCGAAGCTGTCGCGCCTGGATCACTTCGCGTCGGTCGAGTGTGGTACAGAACATCGACTTTATCGTCAAACGCAGCCCTTTCACCAACGCTTCGATGGTGGCGGGAGAAGATATTACGGTCCAGTTGACCGACAGCGATAACGGCGCCTGGTGGCTGGGCGCTCGGCAGCCTTCCGGCAACGCCGTGCGGGCCGGCGGGCATATCAGCGGCCCCGAAGTCGGCAGCCGCGAGAACGCCTCGGTGCGCTTTACGCCGCCGCCCGGCCTGGAGGCTCTGCTCGAGCCGCCCTACGGTGTTTTGCAAGGCGACTCGCTGACCATGCAGTATGATGGACTGCCCACCAATATGGCCGCGGGCAGTCAGAAGCTGCGGGACGCGGAAGGCAATATCGACGGGGTGCTTAGCCCCGGTGGCGGGAATCTCAAGGTCCCAGAACTTAATCGTGACGACCTGTCGGGTCCGGCTCGCAAGGTTCGCATGCCGAACGGTGAGCTGGTTTTTCGTTCGACCACCGGAGACCAGGGGCAGACCGTGCACGTCCTGGAGGGAGATGGTCGGGTTCTGGCCTCTTACGACCCGCTGGCGGGCAACGCCAACAAACGTTTCTACGCCTTTACCGACACCAGTGCCGAAGGAAGCGCCGTCATCGACCTCGAGGCCCGCGTCATGGCCGTGGCGGAGAATACCGAGCTGCAGGTGGGCGACCGAGCCTTCCGCTTGCGCTCGGTCAACGCGAGCGGGATGGCCGACAGCGCTCGCCAGCCGACCCTGTATCTGGGAAGCGCGGACAAAGGCGCCGCTGTGGACGCTTACGACATCGACATCGACGGCTCGGTGGGTGGACGAGGGGCGCTGAAGTCTCAGGGAAATCTGAAGATCGCGGCCAAGAGCTATCTTTCGACCACGCCGGACTTTGGCATCGCTCTGCACGCTCAGGAAGACATCGTTCTGACCAAGCCCGGCAACAGTTCGAAAGATGGGTTGGCGGTGGACTGGGTCGCCTTCGCGGCGGGCTACGACAAAGGCTCGACGGCGACCAATCTGAATCTCGACCGCTGGGCCCGATTGGGCGAGGCGGCTCGAACCTCTCAAGCGGCCTCCTTTCAGGACCGCTCCCTGGCGGGCAGCGGCAATGCGGACGAGTTTGACGCGATCTGGAACGGCTTGACGGCGGATTTTCCCGCCGACAGCGCAGCTCTGGCCGCCCGCAACGAATGGCTGCGCGATGCGGTGCCGGCGGTGATGGGGCCCGACCCGAGCTGGACCCCGGCGCCTCCACCTGCTCCTACGGCTCCGCCCACACCGGCCGATCCGACCGACCCCACGGCGCCGGTCACGGGAGCTCCCACCGACCCGGCCGATCCGCCCTATGATCCCGGTACTGCGCCTATCATCGAGCTCGAGCCAGGCATTCCCGCCGGTCCGGGGATCAGCGTGGAGAAGTATGTGCGACTGCGCGAATATCTACGCACGGTGAAGGCGGGCCAGCCCGACCCGACCTGGCTGAACTCTTCCGACCCGGCAATCCAGGCCCAGCGTTCCCGAGACATCACCAATCTGGTGCGTGACCAGCTGAGCGCTTATCAGATGGCAGCGGGTCAGACCTCGCGCGAGGTCAACGGCGAGGTGGTGCTGGACTGGAACACTCTGGGCGACTACTTCAAGCCCACCAACGGCAACCCGTACCTGGCTTCCTACACTCCCGACATGGTGTTCCGCGGCCTGATTTATGCCGGGAGGGACTTCATCTTTGACACGGAACGCAAAGGCGTCTATGTCGAGGGCGCCCTGGTAGCCAAACGGGACGTACAGATCAAAAACGCCACCGGCGCCAACTTCGTGTACAACTCCGAGCTACTGGAAAATCTCTTTGCCACCGACGAGGAGGACACCAGTGCACCACTCGAGCGCACCTACTGGGCTTTCTACTGAAGAAGCTCCGCTGACCCGGTCCGAGGTGCTGGAGCTGATCGCTCAGCAGACCCGTTTTCGCACCGGCATCGGCTATGATGTTCACCGCTTCGCCGAAGGGCGCAAGCTGGTTCTGGGAGGGGTCGAGGTCCCGCACGAGCGCGGACTGCTGGGCCATTCCGACGCCGACGTGATCGCTCACGCCGCCATGGACGCGGTGCTGGGCGCCTGCGGCTCGGGCGACATCGGTACTCACTTCCCTGACACCGACCCCGCCTTCAAAGGGGCGGACTCGCTGCAACTGGCCCGTCACGTGATCGGCGTGATCACCGGCCTGGGCTTTGAACTGCACGGCCTGGACATCATGGTGCTGGCCGAAGAGCCCAAGCTCAAGCCGCACGTTCCGCTGATGCGTCAGCGGTTGGCCGAAGCGTTCGGGCTGCAGGTCGAGCAGGTGGGCCTGAAGGCGACCACCAATGAGTCGATGGGATGGGTCGGCCGCGGTGAAGGCATCGCCTGTCTGGCCAGCGCCATCGTGCGCGCCATCTCTACGAAATAATCTCGAGGCCGCGCCAGCGCCGCCTTTTGGAGGACGATCATGAAAGTTCACTACTACGGCCACTCGGCCCTGGCGCTGTCGCACGACGACACCACCATCCTGTTCGACCCGTTCTTCACCGGTAACCCCAGCGCCAGCGGACGGCCCGCTGACCTGAAGCCGCACACCATCCTGCTGACCCACGGTCACGAGGACCACGTGGGCGACACCGAGGCGATCGCCAAGGGCGCCGGCTCGAAGGTGGTGGCGGTGCATGAACTGGCCAACCGTCTGAGCGAGATGGGACTCGACACCATCGGCTGCGGTCTGGGCGGCCGGGTCAAGCACGACTGGGGCTGGTCCAAGATGGTTCCCGCTTTCCACTCGTCGTCGTACGAGGGCAAGTACATGGGTATGCCCGCCGGTATCGTGGTCGACTTCGGCGGCGTGCGCGTCTACAACACGGGCGACACCTGCGTGTTTGGCGACATGAAGCTGATCGCCGAACTGTACCAGCCCGAAGTGCTGATTTTGCCCGTCGGCGGTCACTACACGATGGACGTCTACGAGGCCAAGAAAGCGATCGAACTGGTTGCTCCCAAAGCGGTCATCCCGGTGCACTACAACACCTGGCCGCCGCTCGCTATCGACGTCGAGGCGTTCAAGAAGGAAGTCGAGGCCGCTCAGCCCGGTGTCACCGTGCACGTGATGGCTTCGGATTCGACCCTGGAACTGTCGCCCGCCAGGGCCTGACCTTCGAGGCAGGGCGGCTTGCCCCACCGGGGAATCCTGGGGCATGCTTTCCCGCCCCTCTGCTCAAAGTCAGCAGGCCCGACTGACCGGCCTGCCTTTCGACGGCTACCTGAAGTACCGCACTTATGAAGCCACCTTCGGCGATCACTCGCTGGTAGGTGGCTTTGTGCATGGTCCAGGGCATTTCGTGGCCGCCGTGGCGGCGCTGGCCTTTGACCTGGAAGGTCGGCCGTACCCTATCTTCAAGACGGGCGATACTCGCCTGTCCCGGGCCGAACGCGGAGAGCCGTACGTGCTGCACGGGATCGTGGCCGGGCGATTGGACAAGGCGGGCGCTTCGGCGGCCAAGATCGTGCTGGACGAACTGGCCGAAGAGGTGGGGGGAGAGGTGGTCCCTGGCACTTTCTTGCTGCTCGGAGCGTCCCCGGTCCCTACCATGCCGTTCGAGTCCAGCGAGGCCGACGTCTACCATCTGGCGGCGGTCAAGATCACCGGAAAGCCCTACGGCGATGGGGGAGCGATGGAGGTGGTGGACCTGATCGGGCCGCTGATGCTGTCGCCGGACGAGGCGCGGGTGGCCATGGACTCGGGCCAGGTGGCCGAAGGCGGCCGCTCGCGCACGATGTTCGGGCGGGCCTATGACGCTCTGGGCTATCTGCCCGCGCTGGACCTCTACGTCTCCGACCATCCGCAGCTCAGCTCCCGCTTCGACACTCTGGGAGCAGGCCAGGTGCTAAGCTTCGCCGCCGAGGCGGTGCGAGGCGAGATTCCCGAGCCTCCCGCTCCGGGCGAGACCCTGGAGGCGCGCATCAACCACGTGGTCTGCGAGACCCGGGCGGTTTGCGACCTGGACTCGGATCAGAGGATGATCGCGGCGCGCACCTGGCACGCGGTGACGGAAGGCGAGGCCGTGACCCCGGTGCGCAACGCTTTCCCGAACGAGTATCTGCAGTTGGACTACGACCGGGTCAAGGTGGGGCGCTACTTTGTCGACGCCGAGCGAGGACCGATGCTGGAGATGACACTGCGAATGCGCCCGGCTCTGGCCTTTGCCGAGCCGCCTCTGGCGGTGGGCCGACTCGATGTCGAGGACCTGCAGGTTCGGCGGGGTCGGCCGCTGTTGGAGCAGGTCCCCGTGGAGGGGGACCTGCTCGAACTGGGCAGCGCCACCTCGGCTTCGAGCGGGCAGTGCGACCTGTATTACTCTTTCCTAGCCTGTCGGGTAAAGGCGCCCGAGTCGGACAGCGAGGGGGAGAACTTCGTCCCTCTTTCCGAGGCGATCCGCCTTTGTCGTCGCGGCCATGGCGACGCTCACACCGAAGCGTTTTGCCAGCGTCTGGCCGACCATCTGGCCTGGATTCCGGGATTGAAAATGTCGGCGGCCGAGGCCAGGCAGCTCTTGGAGTCGGCCTCGTGAAAGGGTTGACCCTGGGGCTCCTGCTAGGTTGGCTGCTGGCCGCTCCGGCTCTGGCCGAGCCTCTTCCCACTCCACCTGCCTCTGCTGTCCCAGTCTCGGCTCCACCTGACCAGGGGAGGAAAGCCGAGTTGACGGGGCGGCCGTTCGCCAAGTTTTTGACCTACTCGACCTATCGAGTGAGCGAAGGCGACGAGGTCTGGACCGGCGGGTTCGTGCACGGACCGGGCCACCACATCTCATCCATGGCGGCGCTGGTGCTGGACGCGCAGGGCCGCCCCTGCGCCACCTTCAAGACCGGCGACACGCGTCTTTCCCGTCAGCAACGAGGCGCTCCGTACGTGGCCACCAGCGGGATCGCGGGGCGCTGGGATAAGGCGGGCCATAGCGCCGGAGCGATCGTGCTCGACGAGCTTTCCGAAGAGGTGGGAGGCCAGGTGGTCGAGGGCACCTTCCGTCGCCTGGGCGACACGCTGTCCCCGACCATGCCGTTCGAATCGACCGAGAGCGACGAGTATTTCATGGCAGCGGTCGACATCGTGGCCGACCCGCACGGCGACGGTGGCAGCATGGAGGTGGTGGGGCTGATCGGCCCGGTCTTTTTCACGCCTCAGCAGGCCATCGCGGCGATGGACGGGGGATCGATTTCCGACGCGGCCCGCGCTCGCGCGATGTTTGGCCGCGCCTGGGACAGCCTGGGCTACATTCCTTCGCTGGACCGCTACGCGCTGGACAATCCAGGGCTGCTCTCGCAGTTCGACTCTTTGGGGATGGGGCCGCTGACCGACCTGCGGGGACAGGTTCTTGGAGAGGCGTCGTTGCCCGCCCCGCGTCCTGCTAATGGTTCGCCTGCCTCGCGCATCGACTCGGCCGAGGTGGTGAAGGTCCAGGACGTTCCGTTAGAGCCGGGGCGGACCATGGTGGACGCCAGGATCCGCCACGCGGTGAGGGGAGAGGGGCCGGTGGGAGGCGACTTTGCCAGCCAGTACCTGAAGCTGGATTACGACCGGGCCAAGGTGGCGCTGTACTATATCGACCCCGTGCAGGGACCGATGGTCGAGATGGCCGAGCAGGTGCGACCGGCGCTGGCCTTTGCTCCGGGGTCGCCAGCGGTGCGTCGTCGGGACATCCGCGATGTTCCCGTGCCGCGCAACCTGGACGCCATGATCACCAGCGGCCTGGTCGAGAGGATGTTCGGGCGCCTGGGCAGTCTGGCGCCGGGCAACGCGGCTTCGAGCGGGCAGTCGGATCTGTTTTACTTCTATTTTGCCTGCCAGGTGCCGACGCCGAGCGTCTCCACCTCGACCGGGGAAACCTCCCACTGGACCTCCGGACCCTCCCACCCCTCGGACTTCCTTCCCCTGGCCGAAGCCATCCGGCTGACCCGGAGGGGCCACGGCGATGCTCAGACCGAGGCCACCCTGCTGCGCTTGGCCGACCGCCTGGAGTGGATCCCTCAGCTGGGCATGTCGCGCGACCAGGCGCTGAAGCTGGCCGAGACCCCTCTGGTTAAATAGGCCGGTGGGAAAGGAAACCGGGGCGGCGGTGGAACAGTTGAAAGCAAATCAAGGAGCCGACATGTCCAAGCTTTCCCGAGTGACCCGTAATCTAGCCGCGATGGCCCTTCTGGCCGGCCTTTTCACGCCCGCCCCCAACTTCGCCGCGACCTCGCACGAGATGGACCGCATCAAGACGGTGCGGCATAGCGTGAACGGCAACACGCTGCGGCTGGTTCTGGAGACCGAGCACGCCTCGCCGGAAGCGAGCGTCTACTTTCTGACCGCCCCCGAGCGGCTGGTGGTGGAACTCAACGACGCTATGCCCGCCGCCACCCTGGGGGCCGCTCCTTCAACCAAGTTGGTGCAGAGTTGGGGGTTGAAGCAGAGCTCCCTGAACCGCAGCCAGCTGATCTTGAACCTGAACCATCGCCCTCCCACCGGCGAAATCAAAGTCCAGGTGCTGGCCAACCCTTACCGCGTAGCCATCGATATTCCGGTCGATCCGTACTGGAAGGAAGAAGTGGCGCTGACCAAAGGCGTCAAGTGGATTCGCGAGGACAAGTATCTGGCCGGTCTCTGGGTGCGCCTGAGTCGACTGCAGTTCGATCCCAAGGACCCCGAGGTCAAGGTGATGATCGGGCTGGCCAACGAGAAGACCACGGCGCGCGAAAAGGTCAGTTCGATGATCAAGCGCACGGGCGCCCTGGCCGGCATCAACGGCGGATTTTTTGCCGGGGGCGGAGGCGCCCTGGGGCTGATCTATCGCGACGGCAAACTGCTGGCGCCGCACGTGCAGCGTCGCCCTCCGCGCAGCGGGTTCGGGATCACCGCCGACGGCAAGCCGCTGTTTGGTCGATTGGCTTCGAACGGGCCCGGCTTCAAGGACCTGGACGGGGGCGACTGGTCGCAGGCGGTTCTGGCTCTGGCCGGGGGGCCTCGTCTGATGAAGGACGGCGCGCCGAAGATTACCGCCAAGGAAGAAGAGTTGGGGCCGGGCGGCAACGATATCACCCGGGTGGCGGGGCGCAGCCTGGTCGCTTCGCTGAGTAACGGGCAGCTGATTTTTGGTACGGTGGCGGGCTTTCGCGACAACCATTCGCAGGGGGCCAAGTTCGAGCCGACGGTGGAATGGCTCAAGAGTTTGGGCGCCAAAGACGCGGTAAATTTTGACGGCGGCGCTTCGGTCAACATGGTGATCGGCGATATCGTGGTGTCGGACGGGCCGGGCGTGGCCAACGCAGAGAAAGCGGTGGCGACGGCGCTGCTGGTCAAGGACGACCGGCCCAAGCTTTACCCGGCTAACTCGAAGTGGGCGGTGGCTCAGCCGACCATGCTGGCCGACGGAAAGAGCACGTCTTTTGCTACGGCGACGTTCACTACGCCATCGGGAGGGCTGGTGCCGGACGGAACCCCGGTGCGCTTTTTTGCCAGCGGTGCGGCGATCGAGCCGGCTACCGCCAAGACGGTGGGCGGTCAGGCGCGGGTCAAGGTGACTTCGGTGCGACGGGTGGGTAGCGGTCGGCTGATCGCCAACTGTGGGCCGGTGACCACTTCGACCGAGCTGCGCTTTACCGCAGGCGAGGCGAATCGGGTGATGGTGCGCTTGCTGGACCGCAAAAAGGCGAAGAGTAATAACGTCGATGTGCTGCGGGTGAACGCCAAGGTGGCGCTGACCGACCCGTGGGGCAACCCGGTGGCGGGCGAGCAGTTCACGGTTTCGGTGGACGGGTCCGAGGCGTATCCGTTCCGCACGGACGGCAACGGTCTTTCCACGCTCGAGGTCGACACGGCTTTGTCGGGTGGGCAGATTATGGTGGTGCATCCGAAGGGCGGCAGCGTGCCGCTGGTGATCGCTCCACTGCCCACGCCTTAGAGGGTTCGCTTTGGCGGGTTGGGAATGGCGGGGGTATGAGATCGACACCAGTCCAGCTGTTCCAACCTTTGACCCTGCGTAGCGTCACGCTTCCCAACCGGATCGGAATCTCTCCGATGTGCCAGTACTCGTGCGTGGACGGCGAGGTGAACTCGTGGCACATGGTTCATCTGGGCAGTCGGGCTCAGGGTGGGGCCGGGCTGATCATCGCCGAGGCTTCGGCGGTCAGTCCGGAGGGGCGGATCTCTCCGGCGGATTCGGGGCTGTGGAACGACCGGCAGGCCGAGTTGTGGCAGCCGATCACGGCGTTTCTCCGCGAGCACGGCTCGGTGCCCGCCATCCAGTTGGCCCACGCGGGGCGTAAGGCGTCTGTGGACCTGCCCTGGAAGGGCGGGAAGCCGCTGTCTGCCGAGCAGGGTGGGTGGCCGGTGATTGGGCCGTCGGCGGTTCCATTTTCTCCGGCTCATCAGACGCCGGCCGAGATGAGCTTGGACGAGATCAAGCGCGTGGTGGCCGACTTCCGCGCGGCGGCAGTGCGAGCCGTGGAAGCGGGCTTTCAGGTGGCGGAGCTGCACATGGCTCACGGCTATCTGATGCACGCGTTCCTGTCGCCGTTGTCGAATCAGCGGACGGACGATTACGGTGGCTCGCTAGAGGGGCGGATGCGCTTTCCTTTGCAGGTGACCCGCGCGGTGCGCGAGGTGTGGCCGGATTCGCTGCCGCTGTTTGCTCGTCTGTCGGTCAGCGATTGGGTCGAGGGCGGCTGGGACGTGGACAGTTCGGTGGAGCTGGCGCGTCGGCTGAAGGACGAGGGCGTGGACCTGATCGACTGCTCGTCGGGCGGCTCGAGTTTAGAGCAGAACATCGTCGCCGGCGCCGGCTATCAGGTTCGGTTCGCGGCCAGCGTGAAGGCGGCGGGGCTGCCCGTGGCGGCGGTGGGAGAGATCACCGAGGCGGCCCAGGCGGAAACGATTCTGGCCACCGGGCAGGCCGACCTGATCTTGCTAGCCCGAGTCGCGCTGCGCGAGCCGTACTGGCCGCTGAAGGCGGCGCAGACGCTGGGCGCGGCGTGGACGGCTCCGCCGCAGTACGCGCGGGGCTATCTGCCGCACTAGAGGTCGGGCTGAGCGACGCCGAACGGACGGAGCGGGCTGGCTTCACTGGAAATGGGCGTCGAAGCCCACTTTGGGCGACGCCGAGCGGACGGCGGGGGCTGGCTTCACTGGAAATGGGCATCAACGCCCACATTTGGCGACGCCGAGCGGACGGGCGGGGTGGCTTCGCTGGAAATGGGCATCGACGCCCACATTTGGCGACGCCGAGCGGGCGGAGCGGGCTGGCTTCACTGGAAATGGGCATCGACGCCCACATTGGGCGACGCCGAGCGGGCGGAGCGGGCTGGCTTCGCTGGAAATGGGCGTCGACGCCCACATTGGGCGACGCCGAGCGGGCGGCGCGGGGTGGCTTCGCTGGAAATGGGCATCGAAGCCCACATTTGGCGACGCCGAGCGGGCGAGGCGGGCGGGCTAAACGCCGTGTTGGCTGCGTGAGCTCACGGCCAACTTCTCGACCAGCTCTTCCGAGAGGGGCTTGCTGGCGGAGAAGGTCACTCCGGTTTTGCTGGCTTTGAGTTTCGCCGTGGCCAACTCTTCGGCGTGGGCCGCGATGGCTGCCGGGTGAACGTAGAGTCCGCACTGCTTGCTGAAGGCGGCGTAGCCCGCCACGATGGTGTCCTTGATTTGAAAGCCGGGCATGTCGTACTTGATGACCTCTTCGGCGTCGGGCAAGGCTTTCGCAAGCTGGGCGCGCAGCTGGCCGAGGAGAGCATGAAACGGCTCGGGCGCGGCGGCGATGTAGGCGTCGTGGTCAGCTATCTTCGTCATTCTGACAGTATGAGCCCGAGCGGGTCTAGAAGCAACGCGCCGCCCGGCTCAATCGCAGAGGCGCTCGGGGAACGGGACCCATCGACAAAGCGCGTCCGAGGAGTAGTCGACTTTGCATCCTGGCAGCTCTTCTCGCAGTCTCGCGCAGAGGCGGTACCCTTCCTGGTCGAGCGGGGCGCCCTTGTCCTCCTCCCAGTGACCGTAGCTGAACGCGTCCTGGTAGCGTTGCACCCAGTCGGCCAGGGCGGCTCGGAACTCAGGCGACAGGGAAAGTTTGTCGATTTGATCTTCCTCAAGATAGGGTCCCAGAGGGTCGCAAATGCCGAAGCCGGGCGCTCCGCCATATACTCTCAAGTAGCGAACGGTTCGCGGCGCATCGTCCATCGCTAGCGAGACTCGGCCTCGGTCTCGGGCTCGGCGCTGGTGGCCGAGTCTGCTACGCCTCGGATCTTTGCCACCATCTGCGAAAGGCAGCCAAGAACAAAGACCACGACTCCGGCCGTTTGGGCCGGCTCGCTGGAGAAAAGGTAGCCCAGTCCGAGTACCACGGCGCCGGACAGAGCCAGAACGGTGGTGTCTGCACGAACCGGGATCGACGGCCGCTCGACGACAGAGTTCTGCTCCTGGGGTTCCTTACTCATCAGCCGTGCTCTCTTCGCCTGTCGGGGCCCATTCCCCGCCACAGAACGTCGCGCTCAGCGAACCAGCTTGAGATGTTTGATGGCGTAGGGCAGATCGGTCCGCTCGGCCTCGGTCAGGTGGCGCGGTCCCCTGGTTTCTAGCCAGCGGGTTAGCTCGGCCTTGATCGGTCGAAAGTCGACCTGGGCGTGTCGCGGCTTGAACTCGGACAGGTCGGTTCCCAGGTCGTCGGCGTCGAGATAGAGGTCCAGCTTCAGATGGTTATTGTAGAAGTCCAGCTGCAGCGAGTCCAACATCGCTCCATCTTTGATGAAGAAGCAGCGGGACTCGGGCGCCAACGGCCTGAGCACCATCACGGCTCCGACTCGCCGAGGCGGATCGAGGCGGGGTTCGGGAAGCTGGCTGGCCTGCAGGTCGAGCGTTGACGACTCTACCTTCGGTAGCGCCAACGGCAGGTTCCCCTTCCCCATGACCAGCGCGATATGTCGTCGGCGCATCCCCGACTGGCCCAGCTTGCTCACCACGGGTCTGGGATAGGGAGGGAACTGGCGCGAGATCGACCTTCCGTCGAGAGTGATCGGGACGTGACAGAGCTGCAGTCGGTCGCTCAACGACCTGTGTTCGGCCATCGTCTGCCGCAGCACGTAGTTCAGCCGGAAAAGGCTGCGCGGTACCGGAGGCAGCTCGGCTCGGACCTCCAGAGAGGCGTCTTGCAGAGGCTCGCCCTGCACGACCTCCAACTGCTCCCCCTCCCATATGACCTTCCGCCCTTGGCCGTCGCTCCAGCTCAGGCGCAGGGGGTTCTGCCCAGAGAAGGCCCGCAGCCCCACCGCCAGGTGCCGCCTCCAGCCCTCGGCCGGCAGCTCTCCCGACAGCAGGAGGCGTGCGATCTCGGTCGCGTCGAGGTGAGAAGTGCCGTAGAATCGAACCGTGGTGCGACTGTAATCGAGCTGGAAGGCCAGCCGCGAGGCGCCCAGCGCGACCCCGGCCTGGGCCAGCTTCACGGCCCAGAGGGAGGGGTCGGTCAGCTGATGCTGCGCCAGCTTTTCCAGCGCCTTGGCCGAGTTCAGAGTGAACTCTCCGCTAGAGTCTTGTTCTCCCGTAGCCTGCTCGGCCAGAAACTGCGCAATGCTGATCTTGCTCATAGAGGGCCGTTCGGCTTGCCCTCGGGGCCTGCCTTTGAGGGGTTAGCTACCACCGAGTGGCGCAGGCAAGCAGCGCCTCGGCCTCGAGAGGCTCGAGATCGACTCTCACACTGAGCAGTTCGGCCTCGGCGGACAGACCGAAGCCGACGCGAAAGTTTACCAGGTATCGAGCCACCCGCCCGTGGCGAAGGACCAGTTCGGCAACCCGAGGCTGCACGAATAGGAGAGCAGGCGCATCGAAAAGGTCGATCGCCGGATAGGCGCCCTCAGGAACCTGAGCGCGGAAGTGCTCCACTGAGAATCGCGGCAGGCCCTGGCTCTCGGGCAGGCTTGCCGAGGCGGTTCTCTGCTCTACGATCCCCGAGCCGCGATGGGCTGCCAGAGTCACGGATTTGACCCTCCCATCGAGGGTGAACGACACCTCCACCAGACTCCTGGAGCCGTCACCGAACCTCAGCCAGAGCGAGGGGTTACCAGGCTCGAACGGCCAGGTCAGGTTCAAGGGAACCAAGTCGTTCCGGACTTCGACCTGGCCTGGCGTGGGTTCTAGAGTCTCCAGGAGACGGAGCAAGCCTTAGCTCCCGGGCGTGCGGTCGTCGGAGAACACGGCGGCGTAGGCGCTAATGTAAAGAGTGAGCATGAAGAACAGCCCGGCCACCGCCAGGTCTTTCTGGTCGCGCGGGAGTTTATCGATGAAGGCGCCTCCGGCCAGCGAGGTCGCGAAGAGCGCCAGGGCCAGCAGGTTCAGCCATTTCTTGGCCGAGGCGCCTCCGAGCAGGCTCTTCGTGGCCAGCACAAGTAGCAGCCCTAGAGCCGAGGCTGCTCCATAGGGGATCGGGAAAGCGATTGTGGCTCCGACGATCAGGGCTGTGACCAGAACCAACCTTAGCCGGTTGCCCAGCGAGGTCTTCAGGCAGAGGTTCCTCCAGCGGTACACCAGAGGGTTGAGGTGGTCGTGGGGAGGGTTCCAGGGGGGCAGTTTCAGCGATTTGACCTTGCCGGTCACCAGGCTGACATGATCGGCATCTTCGGGGCTGTCGCTCCAGGCCCGGAATCCGGCGGCGTAGTCGTCGAGGTAGTCGCCCCACGAGCCGTAGGCCTGGCCAGCGAGCTCTCCCGCCTGGTCCAGCCAGCGCCAGGCGGTCTCGACATCGAGCAGTCCGGCGCGCACTCCCCAGCGGGTCAACTGGGCGAGTCGGACCAGGTCCCAGGCCAGGAAATCGTGCTTGTTCTGGCTTCCTTGCTGCTCCTGGAAGGCGTAGCGATGACCTTCGTTGCGCAGCCACTCCAGGGTCGAGATCAGCTCGTCCCGGGTGCGCACATCCCAGCTTTGGGCCAGCACGTCAGCGCTCTGGCTGTAGCTGCTGCAGAGGTCGAGGGGGGTGTCGCCGTTGCGAGTGGCCAGTGGGTCGGCCAGGCGCAAGGCCCAGATTCGTCGATTCGTCATTCTTCTCGCATTTGGGTGGAGCCGTTCGACTCCTGCCCTGAAGGTTAGAGCCCCAGCGAGATGCGACGAGGTTGGCCGTCGCCGGCGACCACCGTGTCGGACAGCGCGGGCGTCTTGCCGACCTGAGCTCTGGCCTGGTCCATCTTGGCCTGCAGAGCTTTGACGGCGCGCTGGGCGCGAGCGGCTTCGTCCATCTCTTGAGCGACCACGGCGCGCGGTTCGACGGGCTGACCGGGCAGGGCCGAGGCGGGGCGCGGGACGCCTTCGAAGCGGGCGTTCAGGATCTTCAGCGGGCACAGCTGCCCGTCTCGGATCGCTTGTAATCTTTGCTCGTTGGTCACCTGCAGGCGACGGCCGACCAGCACGGCCTGGCCGAGGCAGCCGACGATACCGGCCACGATCCCGAACTGGACCAGGGTGTACAGTTCGTGAGCTGACTGCGAGAGGAACCCGCTGGAGACGACATCGAGCGCTCCGGCCAGCAAGACGGTGCCGACCAGAAGTCCGGCCATGCGCAAGGGGCGCATGGTGCGTTGGGCCACCTGTCGCTCGAGATCCGCGTTCAGCTTTTCCATCGCGCGAAGCTGGAGCAGCTCGTGGGGGTAGTCGTTGGGCAAGATCTCTTCGGGTGTCATGCTCTCACCCTAGCAGTCATGCCGATTTTCGAAATGTGAAATGGCGCACATTTCGGGATGGGATGGGCAGAGTGTACCCGGATGGGTGCAATCGGGATAGGGGGAGGGGTTGGAGGTTTCCTGCGGGGCGTTTAGGCGACGGCGCGTTGTCCGGCCGCTTCGACCAGGCGCTGGAACAGCAGCGAGAAGCGGGCGTCGGCGTGGCGCAGGTCTTCGGGGTGGAACTGTACGCCGACTTGCCAGACATCGGCGCGTTCGATGGCCTCGATGATGCCGTCGTCGGCCCAGGCCGAAGCCTGGAAGAGGGGAGCCAGTTGGTCCACGGCCTGGTGGTGCAGAGAGTTCACGCGCGCCTGCTGGTCGCCCACGATCTGTTCGAGCTTCGAGCCAGCCAAGATGGAGACGCCGTGCACCGGGTTGGGGCGCAGCGAGGCGTCCTGGCGAGCGGGTTCGGGGAAGTGCTCGTCGGCGGCTTCCACGTGCTGGACCAGGGTGCCGCCGGCGGCCACGTTCATGACCTGCATCCCGCGGCAGATGCCCAGGGTGGGGAGGCCGGTGGAGAAGGCGCGGCGGGCCCAGTCGAGTTGGAAGGCATCGAAGTCGGGGTCCAGGTCGGCCAGTTCGGGATGAGCGGGCTGACCGTAGTGGCTGGGGTCGATGTCGCCGCCACCGGGCAGGATCAGGGCGTCGATGGCGGGAGCGTCCAGGCCGGGGAAGAGAAGTTGGGCGGTGCCGCCCGCGAATTCGACCGCTTCGACGATCTCGACCACGGCGCGGTAGCCGCCGGCGTTGCCCCAGAGAGGCTCGCGATGAAAATAGTCCAGGGGGATGGGGATTCCGACGACGGGTTTGGCGGCTTCGAGCACTTGGATACCTCTGTTGGACTTAAGATGACGCTGGTGGAGTGAGGGCTGAGACTAGAGAACTAGCAGCAACAACAACAACAGCGGCAACAGAGGGTCATTCGGCGAACGAGCAAATTCGCGCTCTGCGAAGAGGCGAAAAGTTGAACTTTTTTCTGCTCGTGACTTTGCATGACTTGCCAGATAAGGCAGTTTACTTTAGCGGGCCCAGGCATGGCAAGGCTCCGCGCGGATTTGACCGGAATTTCTCCCGTTCGAGCAGGAGAGAGCTCACTTCGGCTTCTGCGGGTGGGAGAGGCTGGCGTCGCTGGAAATGGGCGTTGACGCCCACATTCGGCGAAGCCGCTACGGTGGGGGGGGCTGGCTTCGCTGGAAATGGGCGTCAACGCCCACTTTGGGCGAAGCCAAGCAGGTGGCGCGAGCTTAGAACGGCTTGTCGGTCGCTGGCATGACGGCCAGGTGATCGCGCGCCAGGTCGCCTTTGATTTGCTCGACCAGTTGGTCGATCCGCTCGCTTTTCGACGACGCCACCACGCAGCCGGCGTGATGATCGTGGTGCAGGGTCCACTCGACTTCGGGGATGTCGCAGCAGAATTCGGTCGAAGGGTCTTTGTCGCGCGATAGGCAGAGTACGATGCCGGCCTCTTTGCGGTAAGGCTTGGCCAGGGTGTAGCCGCCCTCTAACCAATCCAGTTCTAGCCGAGCCGATTCCAGGAACAGGTCGATGCCGGTGGCGGCGGTGGTCAGGCGGTCCAGGTTCGAGCCGGCCACGCGCGCGCCGATCTCCAAGAAGTAGACACGGTCGCCCAGGCCAAGAAACTCGCAGTGGTTCACGCCCTGTTTGATGCCGATGGCCGAGATGATTTTCTCGTTCATATCTATCAACGCTTTGGATAGAACCGACTTCTTGGGGACCGTGCGGGACGAGAAGACGCCGCCGCCGTGCCAGACGTCAAAGGGCGGGGTGCCGTACTGGCCCGCGCAAGCAGCAAGAACCTTACCGTTATGGACTACGGAATCAACGTGATAGACCTGGCCAGGAACGAACGCCTCGATCAGGTGATGCGAACGGCGGTCGCCCAGTTCGTCGAAGGTCTTCCAGACCTCTTCGGCGTGGTGCAGTTTGCGAATCTGCACGGCTCCGCCTTCGGCTCTGGGCTTGACCATCCACGGCCCAGGGACGGAGTTCAAGAAGCGACCGAGAGCGTCGCGGTTGACGAACGGCGAGAAAGCGGGCACCGGGATGCCCGCCGCGCGGGCGGTGATCCGCATGGCCAGTTTGTCACGAGCCTGACGCGTCACGCCCTCGCCGGGACCGGGCAGCCCCAGATGAGCGCGCACCTTGCTGGCGGTTTCGACGGCGTACTCTTCGAGCGGCACCACCAGGTCGATCTCGCGGTCGCGAGCCAGGTAGGTGATGGCGTTCAGCAGCGCGGTTTCGTCGTCGAAGTCGTGCACGAAGAACTTCTCGTCGACGTGACTTGCTTCCCACGGATCGTGGCGAACTCGGGTGGTCCCCACCAGCAGCGTGCGACAGCCGAGTTTCTTGAACGATTCGAGAAGGCGGTGGCCCTTGAAGTAGTTGGTCAAACAAAGAACAGTTCTCATGACGGGAGAAAACTTGGCCGCACTGCGTCCCATCCCTTGGTCGGGAAAGGCAGATTGGAGAGGGGAAGATTTGCCGAAGCTCTCGATTCGCCGACGCGCGGAAGTTTGCGCCGATCGGTGAATCGGCCCGTTGCTCGAAGCTCTCGATTCGCCGATGCGCGGAAGTTTGCGCCGATCGGTGAATCGGCCCGCGTTGCTCGAAGCTCTCGATTCGCCGACGCGCGGAAGATTGCGCTGATCGGTGAATCGGCGCAACGTTGCCCAATCGCGCAGGGGAGCCGCCGCTCGCGCGCGGAAACTCTCCTCGTGCCCGACATCATCCTGGCGACGCTCAACGCCCGCTTCATCCACAGCGCCTTCGGTCTGCGCTACCTGCTGGCCAACATGGGCGACCTCTCCCAGCAGACCGCTCTGCGCGAGTTCACTCTGGGCATCCGCGAGCGCGACGTGGTCGAGCAGATCCTGGCCGAACAGCCGAAAATCGTCGGTCTCTCCGTTTACATCTGGAACGTGGCCGCACTGACCAACGTCGCCAGAATCCTCAAAGCCGTTGCGCCCGGCATCACTCTAGTGCTGGGCGGACCCGAAGTCAGCCACGAGTGGGACGACGCGCCTATCGTCGAGACCGCCGACTATCTGATCAAGGGCGAAGGCGACCTGGCGTTTGCCCAGCTCTGCCGGGACATCCTGAACGACGCCGCCCCTGAAGGCAAAGTCATCGACGGCGGGCTGCCTTCCTTGCCCGACCTGGCCTCGCCGTATCCGCACTACAGCGACTTCGACCTGCAGCATGGCCGCCTGGTCTACGTCGAAGCCTCGCGCGGCTGCCCGTTCCGCTGCCACTTCTGCCTCTCGTCATTGGACCGCTCGGTCCGAGCGCTGCCCCTGGCGCCGTTCCTGGAACAGATGCAAAGCCTGCTCGAACGCGGCGTCCGCCAGTGGAAGTTCGTCGACCGCACCTTCAACCTGAAAGCCGAAACGGCCGAGCAGATCCTGCGCTTCTTCCTGGACCGCTACCAGGACGGCATGTTCCTGCACTTCGAGATGATCCCCGACCGGCTGCCCGAATCGCTGCGCCCGCTGATCGCCGCCTTCCCGCCCGGCGCGCTACAGTTCGAAATCGGCATCCAGTCGTTCAACCCCGACGTCTGCGCTCGCATCGGACGACGCCAGAACTTCCTCGCGCTCGAAGACAACTTTCGCTTCCTGGCCGAAGAGACCGGGGTGCACGTCCATGCGGACCTGATCGCGGGTCTGCCCGGAGAGGATCTCGCCAGCTTCGCCCAGGGCTTCGACAAACTTCGCAAACTCCGGCCCGCCGAGATCCAGGTCGGCATCCTGAAACGCCTCAAAGGCACTCCGATCACGGCCGCCGGCCCCGAGTGGGAGATGACCTACGCCACCGAGGCGCCGTATGAAATCCTGCGCACCTCGCATCTGACCTTCGGCGAACTGCAGCGGCTGCAACGCTTCGCCCGCTTCTGGGACCTGGTGGCCAACAGCGGCCGCTTTCCCGAGCAACTGCCGATTCTTCTGGGGGAGGAAGCCCCGGGAGAGGAGGTCCCGGTGGAGGGCCACAGCGCCTTCGGGAACTTCATGGCGTTCGCCGACTGGATCTACGACAAGCTCGGCGTCACCTCGGGCATCGCTCTGTCCCGACTCGAAACGCTCCTCAAAGAGTACCTGGGCCAGCGACCCGGCCTGCCGAGCGGGCTTCCAATCGCTGTCCTCTCCAACCTTCCCAAACGCCAGCGCCGGCGCGCTGAGCTCGCCGTCTAAAGAGAGCTAGGGCGGAAAGACGAACGGCACCGTCCCGGTCGCGGCGCCCTCCGGCAGTAGCCCCGGCCGCTCCGGCCTCCACCAGAAAAAGCGAGGCCGGTAGATCTCGGCATCGACCGTGACCTTCTCGAGATCCGTGGTGTTCACGTTGTAAGAAACCAGCACTCGCCCGTCGCGCGGCTGCTCGGGATGCGCCTTAGCGTTGTAGGCGTAAACATCGCCCCCATGCTCCGGGGCTATCCCGATAGCAAAAGCCTCGCCCCAGGGGCCCCAGGGGGTGGGAGCCACCCGGGCGGTGATCTGCGAACCCATCGGCCCGCCCACGTAAACGAACTCTCCCGAGGCCGTGGCGTAGACCGAAGCCTCCATCCCGGCCTCGTTGAACAGCGGAGCCGCCTCGTCGATCTCCCGACTCCAACCCTCTCCATCAAAAAAGCGCCAGGTCCCCGCTACCGCCAGACTTCCTCGCGGAGCGCGGGCCAGCACGCAGGACCTCTGCCCGTCCTGGTCTCTCACACCGTAGAGGTAGAGCCAGGAAGGCGTCTCTAACACCACCGGACCGAAGGTTACCAATCGACCGTCGGACTGAGCAAAATAGGGCAGCTTCACGTAGTCCGTAACCTTGACCCGAGAGCCCTCGACCGCAAAGCGAGCCGTCCATAGTCCGACCTGTCGAAAGCCGAACCCCGTCTCGTCCGCATCGCCGGCGAACTCTCCCAGCAGAATCTCTCCCCCCGAAGTTCCGTCCCACAGCCAGAACCAACTCTTCCCGCCGCCGGGCGGATGAAAGACCGGGGCCTCTAACACATCAAACCGGTCCCCGGTCTGCAGCACCATCGAGTTGTGTTCAAAGCGGAAGGGCGACAGTCGCCGCCCCTCGCGAACCTCTCCGAAGAAAGTGTCGG
This sequence comes from Vulcanimicrobiota bacterium, assembly GCA_023447635.1. Classification (GTDB taxonomy): domain Bacteria; phylum Vulcanimicrobiota; class Xenobia; order Xenobiales; family JADMJV01; genus JAEXNA01. Next base: position 30,979 of record JAEXNA010000021.1, read on the forward strand.
AGAACCCCCAGACCGTGCCGCCGGAACCCGGAAGCGGATAAGAATAGGTGCCGTCGGCGCCCGTCCACCCGCTGGTCCGATGGAACGCCTCCTCGAACTCGGGGGCGGACTCCGGCGCCTGGGCTCGCGCCGGGCCTGCCGTCAGAGAAAGGGCTAGAATCAAGGCGGCTACTGAGGGAAGAGTCCTGGTGCAAATCGGCATGCCGATCAATGTTCGAATTTTCGTCCGATCCCTGGCTCTGGTCGACCGTCGTCGGGAGGGGGCAGCCCGGTCCGCAACAAAGAAGTAGGGGGTGAACGTAGAGTTTGCACATGCGGAAGGGGCGCGTCGCCTGGTGGGGGTTCCACCGGGCGGCTTGACTATTGGGCGCACCACCGCCCAGGCCGACATCGGTTTAGAGTGGGACAAGAAGGTCTCTCGCCGGCACGGTCGCCTGTACATTCTGGACCAGCGTCTCTTCTACGAAGACCTGGGCAGCTCAAACGGCAGCTGGCTGGACGGCAACAAGCTCAGTTCGCCGGTCGAACTGACCTCGCAACGGATCATCATCCTGGGCGACACCCGCCTGGTTCGCTATGAAGAGGCGCCGACCGCCCCCACGGACTCGGGCGCGACCGCCACCCGCGAAGGGATGACGCTGCGTCTGCGCGGCAAGGTCGACGGCGGCGGACTAGCCGACGTCATAGGCGGCTCGAACTCGCTGGGCGGCTACATGGTCGAACTGGCCAAGATGGTCAACGAACTGCTCAGCGCCACGGACCGCTCGGTTATCGCCAATACCCTCAAGGGTCTCTACAAGATCATCCCGGCCGCGCACCGCATCTACTGCATCGCCTGGCCGCCCGAGGAAAACGGACACTATCACCATCTGATTCCGCCCCAGGAGTTGGCCGCTGAACATAGCGCCGAGCAAGTTGGCGGCGTCAGCAACAGTTTGGCCTCGCTGGCCGTGAAGCGTCGCGAGGCGCTGCTGTTCTCGGAAGGCGATTCTCCCAGTCTGGACGTGCGCTACAGCGCCATCCTGCGCGGCATCCGTTCGGCCGTGTATGTGCCGCTGATCTCGAGCAAGCAAGAGGTACTGGGCGTGTTTTGCGTGGACTGTCCGGTGCCCTCGATCCCGTTCGATGAGGACAGCTTCCAGTTCTTGCGCGCCGTGGGCGGCCTGCTCTGTACCTCGCTCGAAGCCGAGCAGTTGCGCGAACAGGCTCGGGTGCAAGAGATGGAGACCCGCCAGGCCGAAGCGCATCGCGAGTCGCTGGCCAACTTCCTGAAGATCGCTAGCCACGACCTGAAGAACCCGCTGACCGTGGTGCGCGCCTGCGCCCAGTTGATCGAGCACGTCGACGACCCCAAGACGGTCAAGGACCTGGCCTCGCGCATCCTGGACGCCGAGATGCGCGCCGAAGCGCTGATCAAGGCCTACCTCGAAGTGTCCGAGTTACAAAGCTCGCAGGCGCTGGAGCTTGATCTTAGCGACGTCAACCTGCACCAGGCCGTCGAGGAAGAGTTCCGCTTTATCAAGACCGCTTTCCAGACCCGCTGCCAGAAGCTGACCTTCGAGAACAAGGTCGGCGAGATCACCGTGCGGGCTGACCAGCAGAAACTGCGCCAAATCCTGAACAATCTGATCGGCAACGCCGCTAAGTACACGCCGCACGAAGGCGTGGTGCGGGTGTCGGCCGAGAAGGCCGAAGGCGAGACCATCATCAAGGTGTCCGACCAGGGCGTGGGCATTTCGGCTGAAGACCAGACCAAGCTGTTCAACGAGTTCCAGCGCGTGGGCGATCGCTCGGTCGCTCCCGGCACCGGCCTGGGCCTATGGCTGACAGCAGCGCTGATCAAGGCGCACGGCGGTCGTATCTGGGTCGAAAGCGAACTCGACGTCGGATCGACTTTCTTCGTGGCGATGCCCGACGACGGCACCGGCCGCCTCTAAAGGCTAAAGGCTAAAGGCCTTTCTCATCGCCCCTTAAGAGGGGAACCAACGCGCCGACAGAAAGTGGGCGCCATGCAAGCTATTCATGTCGAAAACGTCAGCTGGAAAGAGTCCGAACGGGGAGTCCGGGAGGCAGAGCTGTTCAGCGAGACCCAGGGCTCGGCCGAGACCCGCGTCGACATGATCGAGGTGCCGGCGGGCAGCTTTATCCCCGCCCACCGTCACGCCCAACGACGCGAGTTCGTGACCATCCTGCACTCGGCCGGCGCCCAGTTGCAGATCGGCGACAGGATCTTCCGCCCCATCGCAGGCCAGGTGTTCCATCGTGAGCCCGGCGACGTGCTGGCACTGACCAACGACACCCCGCACCCGTTCCGCTTTACTCTGACCCGCTTCGGCTACCAGGCTTCGGACATCGAGTGGATGGCCCAGGCGGAAGCCGCGCCCACGGCATAGGCGTTTCCCGGCGAGATGAGACCTCACTCGCCCGTCGGGTATGTGCTGGCCGGGGAAGAGCATTCGGCCAACGATCTGGTCGTTCACGGAACGCTGGCGGAAGAGGCCGGCTTCTCTTTTCTCTTTGTTTCCGACCATTTCCACCCCTGGAACCACCAGCAGGGGCACGGTTCGTCGGTCTGGCCGGTCCTCGGCTCGCTGAGCACCAGCACCTCGAAAGCGCTCCTGATCAGCGCGGTCACCTGTCCTATTCTGCGTTTTCACGTGACCACGCTGGCCCAGGCCGCCGCCACCGTGCAGACCCTGTCCGACGGGCGCTTTATCCTGGGCCTGGGAACCGGCGAGAACTTGAACGAGCACGTGGTGGGCCAGGGTTGGCCTCCGTTCTCGGAGCGGTTGGAGAGGTTGGAGGAGGCGGTGGAGTTTCTGCGCGACCTGCTCAGCGGCGATGAGGTGACCCGCCGGGGCAAGTTCTTCGCCGTGGAACGGGCCCAGCTTTTCGACGCCCCCCAGCAGTTGAACTTGGCCCTGGCCGCGTCCGGTCCACGCGCCGCCAGCCTGGCGGGCAAGCTGGGCGACGCCTTGATCAGCCTGGGCGACGACGCCTCGGTGGTCGAGCAGTTCCACGCCTCAGGGGGAGAGGGGAAGCCGCGGCTGACTCAGATCTCCGTCTGCTGGGCCCAGGACGAAGCGCAGGCCCGCCGCACCGCACACCGGCTCTGGCCTATCGTCGCGCTGGACGGGGCCCAGTTTGCTCATCTGGAAACGCCGGCCGACTTCGAGGCGGCCTGCCGCGAGGTCAGTGAGGACGACGTGGCGGCGGCTATCGTGTGTGGTCCCGACCCATCGCGTTTTCGCGAAGTCATCGACAACTGCCTGAACGCCGGCTTCGACGGCGTTGCGCTCCATCAGATCGGACCGGACCAGACGGGCTTTTTCGATTTCTGGCGGCGCGAACTCGCGCCGCACTACACTTAGATCGAGCCCTGGTCGCGGGCTCGCAGATTGAGCAGCAGTTCGGCCAGGTTCAGCGCGTCGACCGGCCAGTAGTCGCGCGGCCGGGGGCGCCGACTCTGCCTGTTGGCCTGATCGGGGCGACAGCTGACGATGGCCAGACGCCAGGAGGCCGGGACGGCTTGCTCTCCCTGAAAGGCTCCCAGTAACGCCCCGGCGATGGCGGCGTTCGTGTCGGTGTCGCCGCCCTGACGCACGGTCCAGGTCAACGCTTCGGCTAGCGGACGCTGCTGATGGAGCAGATAGAAGGCGTTGCGGAAGGCGATTTTGACCCATCCCATCTGAGCCTGGTATTCGGCCGGAGGCCCCTCGAGCGACTGCTGCAGAAGCTCGTGAACCTCGCCCTCGCTGTCTTCCAGGGCGGCGGCGACGGCCTGCTCGACGGACATCCCGGCGATGCCCCGGGAGATGGTTTGAGTGAACAGTCGGCAGCATTCGCCGCACAGCGGGTGAGGGTGAGTGAGAGCGCTGTCGTTGGGAGCGATGGTGGCCAACAGCTCGGGCGAGAAGGCCAGCCCCAGCGGGCTACAGCGCATCAGCGAGCCGTTGGCCTGTGAGCCCGGGTCGAGCTGACCGTTCAGAGCGCGTCGGGTGGTGCCGCCGATGTCGAAGGGGCCCGAGTTGCCCCAGTTCTGGTAGGCCTTGAAGACGCATTCGGGCAGGTATCCGCCGTCCCGGATCAGCTGCCGGGCCAGCTTCAGCGCCATCTCGCTGTCGTCGGTAGGCTGCCCGGCCAGGGTGTCCCAGGTGCCGCCGTCGTGCAGGCTGTCCGGTCCGCCGTCGGGATAGAGGCCGGCGATGATCGAAGCGCTGCGAAATTCGACCAGCGAGCCCAGAGCGTCACCGGCCAGCTGCCCCAGCAGACTGCCCTGAGCTCGGCTCAGCGAGAGGCCCTTTTCGCGCCAACTGCGGCGGTCGGGCTGAGGGCTCAGCGCGCTGGTCCGGGGAGCTTTCAGAATTTCGTGAGCGGGGCGGGAGCGAAGTTCGTCGACCGCGCTTTCGTCGCCGCCCAGCATCGGCACGGAGCGAACGCGAGGCGAGTAGGTGATCGCACTGTCGTCGTTTTGCACCCACGGTTTGAGCACTTTCCCCGCACCCAGCAGCAGAGCGTGCCCTGCGCCGATGTCGTGTTCGGCCAGATAGACCAGCGAGCCGCCGACTCGGGCGTCGCCGGTGGCGGCCAGAGCCAGGCGGTAGGCGATGGAGGGCATGGCCAGGTAGCGAGCGGGGGCCAGGGCCGCGATGTTGGCTGACGAGCGATGGTCGGCGTCCTGGCTGATGGCGACCCGGTCCTGCGGGCCCAGCGGAGCGTCATCCCAAGGCGAGTTCCAGGGCTGGCCGTTGCGGGTCAGTCCCAGCCCGGGACCGCCCGCGATCAGGTCGCCGTCATCGTTGGGGTAAAGCGGAGCGTAGACGACTCCTAAGACGGGCAGGTTATCCTGCAGCAGGGCCACGGACACGGAACTGCCGCGGAAGCCGCGCAGGAAGGCCGAGGTGCCGTCGTGCGGGTCGACCAGCCAGGTGTGCTCGGCGCTCTCGTCGCCGCTGTGACCGCGCTCTTCGGCTAGCACGGCCGAACCGGGCAGCCGCTGCTGCAGCGCCGCCCGCAAGAAGTTTTCCACCTCGACGTCGATGTCGGCCTTATCGCCGCCGCCGCGGGGACCGCCGGGGCGATAGAATTCGTCGCGGATCATCTGACCGGCCTGAGCGACCAGCGCAATCACGTCTTGGAGGAGCTGCTGCATAGCCGGGCCTTTGCTCTTGGCCGGGCCCGGTCCTGGAAGAAGGAGGGGTGGAGGGGGCGCTGGCTTAACCTCGCTTGGGGGGTATATCTCCCCATTGAAGGAGCTTACCAGCATGAGCTTTCCCGTCAGCCTTTCTATCGAGGTCGCCTGGGGCGACATGGACGCCTTCGGCCACGTCAACAACACCGTCTTCTTTCGCTACTTCGAATCGACCCGTATCGCCTATATGCGCGCGGTAGAAAGCGCTGTCTCGGATAAGGGCGAGTTCACCCCGGTGGTGGCCAGCACGAAGTGCGACTATCTGTCGCCCGTGGTCTTCCCCGACACGGTGACCGGCCAGACGCGCCTGTTAAAGATGGGCAACTCGAGCTTCACCATGGAGTACCAGTTGACCAGTCAGGAGCAGGGCAAAGTGGTGGCGCGCGGCGAGGCCGTGATCGTCAACCTCGACATCACCACCGGCCGCGCCCGACCTGTACCGGAAGCTCTCCGCCAGCGCATGCTTGCGTTGGAGCCCCGCCGCGCCGAAGACTAAAGACCGAGGTCGGCTTTGCGGGTCTGCAGTTCGGCCACGCTCCAGCCGCCGTCGATCAGAAGACCCACATCGCGAGGATTGTCGGCCACGATCTGGCCGTCGGACGGGGTCACCACCACGGTGCGCTCTTTGCTGTCCTGGATCAGGTACTGCGAGTACCGCTCATTGGCTTGTTCCACGCTCTGGCTAAGCCGGTCGTAGACCTTGACCATGCCGCGGTTGTCGTCGCCCTGCATCTCGATGAAGCGGTCCTTCTGAGTGTACTGGGTGTGGTTCTCTTTGGCTTCTTCCGCGAGCGTGCCGCTGACAAAGACCATGGAAGCCTGCTTGTCGTTGTCCCAGAGTTGGACCACGGTGCGGCTATTCACGCCTTCGGAACTGGTGTTGCTGAATTCGACAAATCCGTCGCGAGGATCTTTGTCCTCGGGGGTGTTGTCCACGGCCACAGCCTGCGCTTTGGTTTCGGTGTACCAGTTGGCGTAAGCAGCACCAGTGCTCTTGGCGTATTCGGCGGCGGTAGGACCGTAAGATCCGGAGGGCAATCTCATCTTTACATACTCCTATGGGATATCTTGCGACCAGATTACCCGCTTGGTGTCAAAGGCGCGTTAAACAATTTCACCGAAGCGCCCGAGCGTAGGAATCATCACGCTTTTCGGAGGCCCCGCTATGTCATCAGTCCCCATCGTGGATATCTCTTCTCTGTTGCCTTCGGGGGCGGAGGAGGGCACCGAATCGGTGGCCCGGGGGATTCGGAGCGCCTGCCTGGAGCACGGTTTTTTCTACGTGACCGGACACGGCGTGTCCGAGGAGTTGCTCCAGCGCCTGGAGCGGCTGAGTCACGAGTTTTTCCGTGCCCCGGTCGAGGAGAAGCTGAAGCTTCGTATGGAGTTGGGCGGTAAGGCCTGGCGCGGCTACTTTCGGGTGGGCGACGAGTTGACTTCGGGCAAGCCCGACCAGAAAGAGGGGATCTACTTCGGCAGCGAGCTTTCCGAAGACCATCCTGAAGTCCAGGCCGGCACCCCGATGCACGGTCGCAATCTGTTCCCCGACTTCGTGCCCGGCTTTGCCGAGACGGTGCTGGAGTACATGGCCGAGTGTGAAAGAGTAGGACACACTTTGATGCGCGGCATCGCGCTCAGTCTGGGGCTGCCCGAAGGCTACTTTGCGGATCGCTACACCACCGATCCGCTCTGCCTGTTCCGCATTTTTCACTATCCTTCGCAGCCGCCGAAGCAGGACGGCACCTGGGGAGTAGGAGAGCACACCGACTACGGCGTGCTGACCATTTTGCGTCAGGACGAAGTGGGCGGACTTCAGGTCAAGTCGCCCACCGGCTGGATCGAGGCGCCGCCGATTCCGGGTTCGTTCGTCTGCAACATCGGCGACATGCTCGACCGGATGACCGGAGGTCTGTACCGGTCCACCCCGCATCGGGTCAAAAATGAAAGCGGGCGGTCGCGGCTGTCGTTCCCGTTCTTCTTCGACCCCAACTTCCGGGCGGAAGTGAAGCCGATCGAAGGGCTGCAGCCCGCCAGCGAGGACCAGCATCAGCGCTGGGACGGTGCCAGCGTGCACCAGTTCCAGGGCAGCTATGGAGACTACGTTTTAGGCAAAGTTTCGAAAGTGTTCCCCCAACTGGTGACCGACGTTCTCTAGAACTGTTCGGTCCGTCCCCTCACGCTCGCGCTTAACCGCCCAGACTGGCGCCCAGCATGGCAAACTCGATGTCGCTCATGGGCACGTTCTCGTCACGATTGTTGATGAGATTCATGTAGGGGCAGCGAGAGGCTCTTTTTTCCATACTCGCATTGTGGTCCAACCGCTCCGGTTCGGCGAGGGGCTGTTTGTAACAACGGCGAGACCAATGTTAACGAGTTGTGTCCAAATGCCGGAGCTTCTGTAAACATCTGGACAAGTCCGGTCTCCTCAGCGACCTTTCCGAGCCTGGCGCTCAGGCCTGCACGGCGGCAAGAGCGTCATCCAGGCTGGCGTAGACCGGAACGATGCTGGCAAAGCCCGAGACCTCGTAAATCTCGGAGCAGAAGTCGTTGAACCCGAAAACCGCCAGTTGAGGCAGCGCTTTTTTGGCCAGGTGCAAAGCGCGCAAACCGGCGCTAGACAGGTACTCCAGGCCGCTCATATCCAGCACGGTGGGCTGTTTCTCGGCGGCCTGCATCGCTTCGATAAAGTCGGGAGAGCTACTGACGTCCAGTCGCCCTTTCACGGCTACGACAGCCACTCCGTCACGTTGCTCGGTTGCTAATTTCATACCCCTGCCTTTCGTGCGGACTTCCGAGCCGTCCTACAGCGGTCTCAAGAGCAGAGCCGTCGCGTCGTCGCTGGGCTCGGCCGCTGCGCGATGGGCGTGCAGCAGGGCCCAGAGATCGCCTCCCTCCTCCAACGCCGCGCGGAGCGGCTCCACCGTAAGGAACCCTCCCCCCTCATCCTCGGCCTCCGAAAAGCCGTCGGTGTACAGCAGGTAAGGCCCGGCCTGCAGCGGGGTTGTGACCTCGCGGTAGACCGCCTCTTCGAGCAGGCCCAGGGGAGGCCCGTTGGGGCCAACCAGCGGTCCTGAAGGGGTCAGCGGAGTGGGATGGCCGGCGCGGGCCCAGACCAGCTCACCCCGAGCCGTGTCCAGGATGGCGACCAGCGCGGTGGTAAAAACAGAGTCGGGGTTGTCGATCCCCAGCAGGCGGTTGGCCTGGACCAGCGCCTCGGCCGGGGAGGCGCCCTGGGAGAGGGCCAGCTTCAGTCCGGCGCGTCCCAGCAAGGTGTAGAGGGCGGCCGGAATCCCTTTGCCCGAGACGTCGCCCAGCAGCAGCGCCGTGCGCCCCTCGGCCAGGTCGAACACCTCGAAGAAGTCTCCGCCTACCTCGCGGGCCGCCTCGCTCCGCCCCTCGACCTGCCACCCCCCCTGCCGGTGACGGACATCGTGGTTCCCTTGAATGGCCCGCGCCAGTTCCAGCTCGCGCCCCACCCGGGCGGTCTCGGCGGTGGTGCGCTCGAGCTGCTCGAGATAGCTCTTGAGTTCGGCCCTCATCTGAGTGAAGGCGGTCGACAGGGTCGAGATCTCCCTCACGTTGCTGGTCGGGATCGGCACCTCGCCCTCCCCCCGGGCCATCCGTTTGACCGCTACCGCCAACTGCTCGAGCGGGGCCGTCAGGCGATGGGCCAGCAGGTAGGAGAACAGCCATGCCAGGGTCAGCAGCACGGCCGCTTCGGCCAGCAGGTTCACCACCAGCGGGGCCAGCTGATCGGCGATCTCCTGGTCGGGGAAGATGACCCCGACGGCCAGCCCCAGGCGGGGCAGGTTCAGCATCACCAGGTTGGCCGGGTTGTGGTAGACGGGGTCCTCGAGCCGGAGCACGCCTCGGGCGGTCTCGGCTTGGAACGTCTTCTGCACCTGGGGGGTCGACAGGGTCACCTGAACGTTTCGCCCGTCGTGCAGCGAAGCGATCAGGGTCCCGCTCTGATCGATCAGAAAGGGGTAGCTGTCGTCGGTCAGCGGAACTTCGCGAAGCTGCTCGAGAAGCCGAGGGAGCGGCACGGGTAGCTGCTTGCCGTCGCTTTGCTGCCACAGCAAGGCCGTGCCGGCCTCCAGGTCAAGCTGGGTCGGCAGCCAGCGTCCGGTCTTTCCCTGGTCGCGCGAGAGCTGCACCAGGTCATCGGCCGGTTCGGTGATCTTTTCCCGCAGCAGCTCTCCCACCAGGGCGCTCTGCTGCTGCATCCAGTCGCGGGCCAGTCGGTCGGTCATCATGTATTCCAGGTAGAGCACGATAGGCAGCCCTACGGCCAGCCCCAGCGCTACCCACATGAAGACGCGAAAGCGCAGCGAGCGCAGGCGTAGCGTCGACCAGCGCGACGGGCCTGGAGTGCTCATCAGACTTTGCGGATGCCGGGCACCAGCGGTACCAGCAAGCCGGCGACCAGTACCCCGACCCCGCAGACCGAGAAAATGGTGGGGATGGTCAGGTGATCGCTGGCTACCCCGGCCAGGAAGAACGAGATCGGGAAGCAGCCGGTGGCGATGGTCTCGACCAGCGAGAAGACGCGCCCTTTCAGGTGGTCAGGGGTCAGCAGCTGCAGCATGCAGATGAACTGCACGTTGACGGTGGCCAGGCAGCCGCCGATCACCGCCAGCGAGCCCGCCATCTGCCAGACGTTGCTCGAGGTCGCCATCACCATCAGGCCGACCCCGTTCAGCGCGATGGCGGCGGTCAGCGAGGGCCAGCGCTTTTCGAACTTCATCTTTAACACCACGGCGGTGGTCAGGATCGAGCCGATCGCCAGGGCGCCCTCCATGGTGCCCAGGGTGGCTGGGCTGCCTTTGAGCAGAATCTTGGCCACGGCCGGGATCATCACGAAAAGCGGCACCAGGAACAGGTTGGCCAGGCAGAAGATCAGGAGCAGGCCCAGGATGGTGGGCTGAGATTTCAGGAAGCCGAGTCCGCCGGTCGCTTCCGCTTCCCCGGCGTCGGGGGTTGCCGAGCGCTCCTTGCCCCGGATGGCCACGATCATCAGTGCGCTGAGAACGAACGAGGCGGCGTTGACGCTGAGCCCCATCTTCACTCCCACCGCGGCCACCAGCGCTCCACCCGCCGCTGCCCCCAGCACGTTGCAGAGGTCGTGGGTGATCTGCTGGATAGAGAGCGCTTCCTGCATCTCCTCTTCCTGAACCAGGCTGCCCAGAATGGCGTGAGTCGCCGGGTTGAACATCAGGTTGAAGAGCGAGATCAGGAACACCACGATGTAGAGCGTGACCATGCTGCCGTGCCCGATGACGGCCAGATAGGCCAGCAAGGCGCACAGGCCGGCGCGGGCCAGATCGGCGGTGATCATCAGCGAGCGCCGGGGGTAGCGGTCGGCCAGGGTACCCAGCCAGGGACCAAACACGGTGGCGGCGAGCGCCCCGACCGCCATCATGTAGCCGACCCGGGAGGGATCGCCTTCGGGCATCGCCGGGCTCACTGTCAGCTCGAGAACCCACCAGGACAGGGTCAAGGCGTACACCTTGTCGCCCATCTGAGAGATCAGCTGGGCCAGCCACAGGAAGCGGTAGTCGCGATGGGTTTTCAGCAGCACGTGCGGCCCTTAGACCTCTAACAGGTAGCGGTGTTTGATCTTACCCTGCAGTTCGGCGGCGTCGCGCAGTTCGACCGTAATCAGCTTTTCGCCGAAGGAGCGGGAGAGCGGTTCGAACTTGGCCGCGAACTCTAAGCTGCGCCCGGTCAGGAACTTCAAGAGCGCTTGCTCCAGGCGTTCCCGGAGTTCGTCGTTGGGCTCGAAGGCGTACAGAGCGAACTGGTAGATGGTCACGCCCTCGTGCTCCTTGCGGCGCACTTCGAACAGGCCGCCGTAGCGGTAGTCGGGCTCCAGCCCCAGGAAGAAGTCGGCCAGGTCGCTCATCAGCAGGTTGGTGCCGTAGAAGATGATCGCTTCCGAGGCGCGTCCGTAGACGTAGACCATCTGCTCGGGCAGACCGGCGATATCCGGGCAGTCCGCACGGTTCAGGATGCCGCCCGCGTCTTTGGTGTTGTAACGGATCAGGGGGACGAGTTGGTCCTTGGTGACCACCAGTTCGCCCTCGATCACCTCGAGGTGCAGGTCGGGGCTCAGGGCCAGCAGCATCGGGACGGAGGTTGTACCGAACCGCTCCTGACACTCTTCGGAGTGGTTGTGGTAGTAGCTGCGCAGGGCGATGGTGGCGTCGGTTTCGACCCCGATTCCGCCGGTATCGGCCGAGCCGTAGCCGGTCCAGATGCCGTAGGGGTTCTGCTGTTCGAACCGCTCGGCCACCCACTGACGGAACTCTTGCGAGTAGTATTCGCCCAGCACCGCGAAGTTGTGGCGACCGCTGTCGGTAGGCACCTCGCGACGCTGCAGCAGGGTGGCGATCAGGGGAACATTGGAGGGGTTGGTGATCCAGAGAAACTGGTCGAAATGGTTGGAGAACCTGGCGCAGATGTCGGCCGCCTCGGCCAGGTTCAGACCCGGCGTGCAGACGGTGACCGGCAGGTCGCCGCGCTCGATGGCGATGGCGCGCATGGTGGCGGCCATCTGCACGCCCGCGATCCAGGTGCCGAAGGCCAGGCAGACCAGCACGAGGGTGCGCTTCTGGTCGATCCCGTAATGGTCGATCAGAGTAGCCTTGAGTCCGTCAAGATACTTCGCTTCGTCCTGCGGCCGTTTGGGCCAGAAGATAGAGCCGGACTTGCTGAAGCCGGAAGAGCAGCCGATGAAGTGGCAGCCGCTCAAATCGCTATCCCAGACCAACTGTTCGAAAGGGTGGGCCAATAGGTAGTCGGCCTTGCCCTGCAGCGGCAGGCTTTCCCAGGGCGCGTCGGGGGCCACGCCGGCCTTTTCTAGGTACGACGCGTAAGCGGGCACGCGGCGAAGGACATCCTGGCGGAGAGACTCTTTGTCGAACACCTGACGGTTTTGGACATCTACCCAGGGACTCCTGGAGGGGTCAGGAATGCTCTTCCGGTGACGGCCATCGACCAGCTTTTTGCCAACGGTAACGCTTTCGACCACTCTCCCGAGAACGACCGCCTGTTCCACCAGGCGATGGGCGAGGCGGTGGCCCATCACCGGGCCAACTCGCCGCTGTTCGACGGGCTGTGCCGTCTCGACGGCTTCGAATGGTCGGACGATGCCGACCTTTCGACCATGCCGCACGTCATCGTGACGGCGTTCAAAGAGCGCACTCTACTCTCGGTGCCCGAGGGAGAGATCACCCACAACTTTACCTCGTCGGGGACAGCCGGGGCGCAGAGCAAGATCTTTCTCGACGACCTGAGTTTTGATCGGCAGGCGTTTACCCGCGCTTCGATCGTCGAAAGCTACGGTCTGGTTTCGGACCAGGAGGTCAACTATCTCTGCTTCTCCTACGACCCGGAAAGTGGAGGCGCTCGCGGGGCGGCCCACACCCACACGGTGTACTCCAGTTTTGCCCCGGCTCGAGAGCGGTTCTACGCGATCTCGAAAGGGCCGGATGGGGAGCCGCGTTTTCGCGCGGCCGAGTGCATCGAGGCGCTGAAGCGGTTCGAGGCCAGCGGCCTTCCGCTGCGGGTCACCGGCTTTCCCGCCTTCGGCTACGCGACTCTGACTCAGATTTCGGAGTCGCTGTCCTTTCCGGCGGAGAGCGTGATGTTCTCCGGCGGCGGCTGGAAGCTGCACACGGGGCAGGCGGTGCCTTTCTCGGAGTACGTCGAGCTCGTCGACCGCGTGCTGGGGATCCCGGCCTCGCGCATACGCGATGTCTACGGGATGGTAGAGCACGGCATTCCGTACCTGACCTGCGAGCATGGGCAGTTCCATATTCCGATTTACGGCCGCGTGTGGGCGGTGGACCCGGCCACTCTGAATCCGTTGCCTTACGGCGAGGTCGGGTTGTTCAAGCTGGTCACGCCTTACATCCACAGCCAGCCTTCGATCTCGGTGCTGTCGACGGACTACGGCGCGGTGGAAAAAGAGTGCGCCTGCGGTCGTCCGGGCGGCGTCCTGAAGCTGGCCGGTCGGGCCGGTGTGAAGAAGTATGACGGCTGCGCGATTTCTGCCGCGCAGCTTCTGGGACAATAAGGTCAAGGTAGGGTAGAGGCTATGTGGTATCGCTTCGGACAGTTTGTAGAGGGGCCGCTGACGACCGAGATCGTGCGCGAGGTGGTGGCCGAGGCGCGCGGCTTGCGAGCCGCTTATCGCTCGGTGCCGCTTGATGAGATTCTGGAAATCTTGCACTCTCTGGGGCGCAAACTGGCCACGCCTGACGATCCGATCCGGCTGGAGATTCTCGAACGGATGCCCGACCTGGTGCGCTTCCATCCCAGTATGGTCGAAGAGGGGCTGGATTCGCTCTGCAGCATGCTGGACCGCGAGAACATCCTGGTCCGGATGCGTTCGGACCTGGGCTCTCCCGAAATCCTCGAGCGGTTCACCTGGCAAGAGCCGTTCGCCGGTTCGATCAAGGCCGAGCCTCGCGGGGTGGTGGCACACGTGGCGGCCGGGAACGTGTTCGTGGGCGCCATCGACTCGCTGATTCAGGGGTTGGTGACCAAGAACATCAACCTGCTGAAGATGTCGGGCGTCGACCCGGTCTTCCCCTTGCTGTTCACTCGCGCGCTGCACGCCGTGGACCCGGAAGGGCGGGTCTCTCAGGCGTTTGCCTTGCTGCCGTTCCGGGGTGGAGATAAAGAGGTCGAGTCGCTGCTGAAAGAGGGCTGCGACACCCTGATCGTTTATGGTGGAGAGGACGCGGTGGCGGCCTACCGCAACGACCTGCCGATCACCAATCGGGTGGTCGAGTACGGTCCCAAATATTCGCTGATGGTGCTGCGGGGCGACCTGATCGACGACGAGGCGGTGAGCCGCATCGCCCGCGACTTTACCCTGTGGGAGCAGTCAGCGTGCTCGTCTCCGCACGTGATCTACGTGGTGGGGGAAGAGGCGCAGGCGCACGCCCTGGCGCGCTCGCTGTCGGCCGCTTTGGAAGGCCTGTTAGAGAAGTTCCCTACGCCGGATATCCGCCGCGATGAGCGGGTCGAGATCACCCGCACGCGCGAGCTGGCCAAAGTGGCCCAGGCGCTGGGGGAGGGAGAGCTGTTCGTCCCGTCCGAGGGTCAGGGCTACACGGTGATCTACGAGAGCGATCCCGGATTCCGCATCAGCTGCCAGCATCGCACGGCTTACGTCAAGCCGGTGACTCGCTTCGAGACGGTGTTGGAGATTTTGCAGCCCTACGGCACCTACATCCAGAGCGTCGGGCTGCTGGCCGAGCCGGCCGAGATGTTCCGCTGGGGCGACCGTCTGGTCGAGGGGGGAGCCGACCGCATCACCGACCTGGGCGGGATGACCCGGCGCAAGCACGGGACGCCTCACGATGGCACCAAGGGGCTGGCCGAGTTCGTGCGCTGGACCTCGGTGGGAGCGGGCCAGAAGTTCGACGACCACTTTGACTATCTGCCGGACGCGGAGCGCGACCGGGTGACTCTGGCTCGCTTGAACGCTCTCCTGTCGCGATGTCGCGACGGGTCGTCGTTCTACGCTTCGCGCATCCCGTCGCGTCCGCTTCGCAGTCTTGAAGAGTTGGCGCTGATCCCGGTGGTCGAAGCGGCCGAGTACCGCGAGCATCTGCCCCCGGACGGCAGCGGGATTCTGACCGGCGACATCGGCGGCAGCTACTCGTTCGGCAGCGGCGGCACCACGGGTAAGCCCAAGTTCGTCTACCGCACGGTCAACGAGACGCTGGCCAACGCTCGCGCTCTGGGCAAAGGTCTCTATCTTTCGGGCTTTGCTCGACGCGGCGATATCGTGGGCAATCTGCTTTTCGCGGGCAACCTGTGGGCTTCGTTCGTGAGCTTGAACCAGGCGTTAGAGCAGACGGGTGCGCATATTTTGCCTATCGGCGGTCACATCGACCTGGAGGCTCAGGTCTCGCTGCTGCGCTCGTTTGGCGCTAACGCGGCGCTGGCGATTCCGTCGACCCTGCTGTCGATCGCGCAGTACGTCAAGACTCAGGGGATCACCGACGTGAAGCTGACCCACCTGGCCTACGGCGGGGAGCATCTCTTCCCCGAAGCTCGTCGACAACTGGCCGAGGTGCTGGGCGCCGAGCGGATCGTGTCGGCGGGCTACGCGGCCAACGACACCGGCGCGATCGGTTTCCAGGATCTGACCTGCGAGGGCGGGGTGCATCTGGTGCACGAGGATATCCATATCGTGGAGATCCTGGATCTGGAGACGGGCGAGCCGATCACCGAGGTGGGCAAGGCGGGGCGGATCGTGGTCACCAATGTCAGCCGCCACCTGATGCCGACGATCCGTTTTGCGGTGGGAGATCTGGGAGCCTGGGTGGAGCGGCCGACGGACGGACGACAACTGCGCCGCTTCGAACTGCTGGGGCGCTCGGACGAGGTGCTGGTGATCGCCGCTATCAACGTTTCTCTGGAGATGGTGGCGCGCGTGCTGGGTCGGGTCTCGGGGCTGTCCGGGCACTTCCGCATGGTCGGACGGTCGGCGGGGATGCTCGACGAACTGGTGATCGAGGTCGAGTCCGAAGGCGCTTTGAGCGCTGAAGATGCGGCGGCTCTGGAGGCGCGGATCATCGACGCGCTGCACCACGAGAAGAAAGAGTTCCGCACCTGGCTGGCCAGCGGCGCGGTCGCTCCGCCGCGGGCCGTCGTGCATCCGCCCGGCGGGCTGCCGCGCAACCCTCGCACCGGCAAGATCAAGCAGGTCGTCGAAGAGCGGTGAGCTCTCGATGAGCTTGGAACAGGTCGAACTGGGTCGGCTGCGCTTGCTGGCCAGCGAGCGGCTGATCGGGTCGGCGGTAAATTTCGTACGCTCGGTGGCCGAGGCCGAGGGGATGGCCGCATCCGACCTTCCGAGGTTAGAGTTGGCGTTGGAAGAGGCATGTCTGAACGTGGTCAAGCACGCCTATCCGGGAGAGGCGAGGGCGTACTACGACGTCATCGTCGAGGAGCGTCCGGGCAATCTCGTGGTGGCGGTGCAGGACCAGGGACTGCCGTTCAACCTTGTTCAGCCCAAGGCCAGCACGGGTTTGACCCTGATGCGAGCGTTTGCCGATCGGGTGCATTTTCTGAACCTGGGACGCGAGGGAAAGCGGGTCGAACTGGTCAAGCGGCTGCCGTTCCGCGACCTGGAATCCTACCTTGGGGGCGCGCCCCAGGCGTCCCAGGAGTTGGCGGCGGATGTGCCGCTCGAGCTTCGGCTGATGCGGCCCGAGGACACTCCTGGGCTGGCTCGCTGCGCGTACCGCTGCTACGGTTTCAGCTACGTGCGCGACACCATCTACCGGCCCGAGATGTTCGAGGCGCTGTTGCGCCAGGGGCTGATCGTGTCGGCGGTGGCGTTCACCCCCGATGGCGAACTGGTGGCCCACGTGGCCCTTTCCCGGCACTCGGCGGAGGACAAGATCGCCGATAGCGGTCAAGCCATCACCGACCCACGTATCCGCGGACGCAACCTTTTCACCTCGCTCAAGCAGATGCTGGCCGACGAGGCCCAGCGGTTGGGGCTTTACGGGCTGTACAGCGAGTCGGTCACGATTCATCCTTTTACTCAAAAGGCGAATCTGAAGCTGGGCGCCACCGAGACGGCGCTGATGCTGGGGTTCGCGCCTTCCACGGTGGTGTTTCGCCAGATCGCGGACTTGCCGTCACGCAGCGCAGCGATGGTGACCTACCTGCGGGTCAACGACGAGCCTTCGCGTGAGGTCTATCTACCGTCGCACCACGTCGAGATTCTGACGGAGATCTATCAGCGACTGGGGCTGCGTCGCGAAATTCGTTTTGAGGAGGCGCCGCTGCTGGGGGCGACGGTCGCCGACGTGACCATGGTGCCGGAGTTGATGGCCAACTACGTGCACGTCCAGCAGGCGGGCAGCGACCTGGCGGCGCTGGGTCGCAATCGCGATGGCGACGTGGTCTACCTGGACCTACCGCTGTCGCACGCGACGACGCCTGGAGCCTGCGCTGTGTTAGAGGGCGAGGGGTTCGGGCTGGCGGGCATCGTGCCTGAAGCCTGCCCCCAGGGCGACGTGCTGCGGCTGCAGCGCTTGCACAGCACTATGCAGCCGCCCGAAACGATTCACGCCGCGTCCGAGTGGGGCACCAGGCTGAAAGAGTACGTGCTGGCCCAACGCGCCGACGGCTAAGGTCGATTCACGGGTTGGAGTCGTGAATTCGCCCAGAAAAAAAGATGCCCCGCGACGATTCTCGCGGAGCCTTATAGACCACTATGCTTATTCACTCATGAAGTCCGGCGGAGTTGATGAACGTCCACCGGAACAATCACAGATTACACCCCACGGCGTGAGCGAGAGTGGAATTCGGGCGCGCTTCTGCGATGGATTGTAAACAGTTGTCGCGACTTTTCCGCCTTCCCGTGTAGCCCATCTGGTAGTTGACCGAGCGAGGCGATTCGCGCCGGACGGGAGAGGGTATGAGCGTGGCAGAAAAGAGGTTGTCTATGAAGATCAAGATGTTCGCGGCCGGACTGGCCGTACTCGCCCTGATGGGCGGCTGCTCGCAGCAGACCCAGCAGCAGGTCGAAGAGACCGGCAAAGCCGTCGTCGCCGACGTGAAAGAGAACGCCGCCGAAGCGGTCCAGGTAACCAAAGACGCCGCTGCGGGCGCCGAGCTCACCGCGAGCGTCAAGTCCGCACTGCTGGCGAGCGACAAAATGGACACCGCGTCGCTGAACGTCGACACGGTGGACAAGGTTGTCTTCCTGAAAGGCTACGTGCCGACCGTCGAGCAGCGCACCCTGGCCGAGGAGATCGCCCTCAACACCGTGCCCATCGGAGTCAGCGTGACGAATGAACTCAACGTTGGGCCCGCCCCTCTCGGAACCGCGACCCCCGGCTCGTCGGCCACCGTCTCTGGCACGCCCAATCCGGCTGCTCCTGGAACCATCACCGACGATGCCCACGATGCGCACGACGGCCATGACCACTCTCACTATGGCGACGGTCACGACCACAG
>JAEXNA010000025.1 GCA_023447635.1 Vulcanimicrobiota bacterium
TCGCTGGGCATCCCCGTCGGTGCAGGGTCGTCCTGATCGAAACGACCCATTCGGCGAGGAACGATGGCAAAGTCGGTGACCCCTTTGTCGGAGGCCGCGATCTTCATGTCCTTGCCTTTGACCGTCAACTCCATCCCGCGACTCTTGACCACGTCCTTTTTGCGCGGCTCGTAGTAAGAGTGCTCCTTGTCGGTCACCAGGGTGATCCCCTTACGCACCTGCTGCAGGTTCTCGGACGACCGGACCTCGGCGAAGTTCGCGCTGAGCTTCACGCCCCGGTTGGGGCTGTCCGCCAGGACCTGAGCTTTGTCGAGATATTCGGACAGCGGCATGTCGTAGTAGTAAAGCGAGCGCTGAGACGGGTTGGCCGGGTCCTTGCCGTAGACGTAGGTGCCGCCTTTGATGACCAGCGACTTCGTCTCGTCGGCCGACGCCTTGTGCACCTGGTCCCACTCGAGGTTGTAGAAGTCCTTGCCGTCGTTGGCGTTCTCCTGAACGCTACGGATCCGATCCGGCTCGATGCCGCTCAGGTCGATGCTGGCCTCTCCGGCGCCCATATTGTAGCCCAACTCGGCCCGCATCCCGTCTTCGAGGATCAGCGGCGCGTTGGCCAACTCGGTTCCCGCTCCGGCCTGCACCCTTTTGGCGCTCAGCGTCTCTTTGCTGCGCAGGCCGACCTGCCGATTGGTGGCCTGGCCCAGGAAGGCGCCGCCCAGATAGACTTTCCCGCCGGCCTCGCCCAGCTTCATCTTGACCCCGCCGGCGCCCATCAGCACCCCGTCGATGGCCGACCGCTTGGGCACCACCGAGAGCATCGTCTGCAGGGTCTGCCGAGCCGCCACGCCCTCTTCGCCGTCGGTGGCCACGCCTTCCACGAACACGCAGGCGCTGTGAGGGTCGGTGCGGGGCAGTTCTTCGGGGAACGACTCGACCCGACCGCCGTCTCCCCCACCGTAAGGAAGCTGAGCGTAGACGTCTTCACGCAGGTTGTTCACGCTGACATGGGGATGGTCGACGGTCAGGCCCGAATTCGGCAGCCCGTCGTTCGGCAAGGGGTTCTCGTCCGCGTCGTACTCCTGGGCCCGAGCACCGTCGTTGTAGTTGAAACGAACGCGAAACTCGGAACGACCGCCGTCGTCATCGGTCAGATAGCCGATCACGTTGCCCTGATCTTCGATCACTCGCAAGCCGGGCTGATCCACCACCACGGCCTGCGTCGTGCCGCCCCGCCAGTCGGGGTTCTCGCGAAGCTGGGAAGCGATATACTCGGCGCCCGACTGGGCGGCCCGACGGGCCCTCTCCTGGGCGGCCGTCAAGGCCGAGGAAGAGTTCACCACGGGCATGCGCAGCATCGCCACGCGAACCATCACCCCCAGGACCAGCACCAAGAACATGGTGGTCAGGAGCACGAACGCTCGGTATCGACGCCGTCCTCGAACTCTCATCAGACCCCAACAGTTTAGCATGATCCCCCCGTCCCGTCAGTTCCCTGGAAAGACCGAGAATCTCATCACCGTGCTGTAGGGCGAGTCCAGCAGCGGCACCCCGGGTGGCACTTTCTGACCCGCCTTATCCACGGAAAAGCCGGTCAGGGTGATCAGAACCTCCTCCCGGTAAGCCGGGTCCGGCATTGTCTGGACTTTCAGGCCGACCAGACTGTGGGCCACCACCTCGGTCTTCTCCACCTCTCCCCCCATCCCAGCCATCCCCGGCCCGCTGGGAGCTACGACGTTCCCCTGCATGGTCGACCAGGGCAGCAGCTTTTCTTTAGGTACCGACTCGTTTTCCGAAGCAGCATACGGCATGCGACGCGCCCGCCTTCGCACCAGCACTTTGTGGGGACAGGTCTCGCCCCGACACGAGGCGCCGTAGGTGGCGTCATGGTCGCCCGCCACGGTCAGGTAGTAGAGGATGTTGTGGCGCCAGAACGGGGAGCCGTCGGTATCCCGAGTGACCTGGCCCGTCTCCGGGTCCCTGGCCGAGAGAAACCACAGGACGTCTCCCTCCATGCCTGCAGCATCCTGCCCTAAGCTCGAGGTTCTCACCACCGAGTAGCGCGTCTCGGCCAGTTCGCGGACCAGCGCCCCCCGCGCTTTCTGTAGCTGCAGTAGCACGTCGCCCGAGCTTTCGCCACGGTCGAACAGCGCCGCGCTCGAGCTCATCAGCATCTGAGTGCAGAGCAGGAAGGTCACGAACAAGCCGCAGACCAGCATCAGCTCCATCAGGGTGTGGCCGCCCCGGCGGGAAACCCTCACGGTGCGCGATTAACCAGACGGCTGGCCACCAGTTCCAGATTGCCGTGCCCCTGCCGAAACTCTTCTTCGGTGCCAGTCCAGCGCACGGTGACCCGGATCCGTGCCAGACCGTTCCCGGTGGCGGCACCGTCGGTCCCGAACACCTTGCCCGTGCGCCGGTTCATCACCGGTTCGCCTGTGATCCAGTACTGGAACGTCGCCCGCCCCACCGTCTCCGTCCCCTCGGACCAGGGGTTGTCCAGCGTCGCATGAGTCCCGTCCCAGAAGCCGCTCTCGTTCACACTGCCGGGCAAGCGACGCACGCCGCGCTCGAGCAGTTCGTCGGCCAGCGCCCGCGCCACCGCGCCCGAGGAGACCTTCTTCTCCATCCGCATCGAGGACAGAAGCACCGTGCTGGCCCCCACCAGAGCGATGCTCATGACCAGCACCGCCACCAGCACCTCGGCCAGCGAGAAACCTCTATAGCTAAAGCGGACCATTTCTACCTTGAAGGTTCGCCCGCCGACCCGGCCGCCCTCTCACCCCAGAGTAGAGACGAGCTGCATCACCGGCATGAAGGTGGCCACCGCCACGAAGGCCGCCGCCGCTCCTCCTACCGCCAGCAACAGCGGCTCTAACAGGCTCAGCGCCTGCTCGACGCTGTCGTTGACCTCGTCGTCGAGCAGGCGTGAAGAGCGCGTCAGCATCTCCTCCAGTTTCCCGGACGCCTCCCCGACCTCGACCAGCGAGGTCACCAGACGGGGAAACCCGCCGTGAGCCAGCATAGCCGTGGCCAGACCCTGACCGTCGCGAATCAGAACGGTGGTATCCGACCAGCGCTCGCGGAAGCTGCGGTTGGTGACAGTGCGCCCCGCATTGTTCAGAGCCGAAAGCAAGGGCAGCCCCACCCGCAAGGACGACCCCAGCGCGTCCAGCGCCCGAGCCGCCTCCAACCGGCCCAACAGTCGACCGACCACCGAGACCCGCAGCAGCAGATCGTCGTAGCGCGCCTGCCATTCCGGTCGCTGGTGGAAAGCCCGCCGCAGCAGCATAACCAGGCCGATCAGCAGGGCCAGTGCAGCGCCCCACCAGAGCGGTTGGGAGAGAAAGTCCGACATCGCCATCAGTAGCCGAGTGGGCCAGGGCACCTCTTTGCCCAGCATCCCGATCAGACCCTGATCGCGCGGGCCTAGCACCTTGACGAAGATCAGCATCACCACCAGCATGACCACGGCCAGACAGACGGGGTAGGCCATCGCGC
Source organism: Vulcanimicrobiota bacterium (assembly GCA_023447635.1). GTDB lineage: Bacteria > Vulcanimicrobiota > Xenobia > Xenobiales > JADMJV01 > JAEXNA01. The sequence continues at coordinate 3,496 of JAEXNA010000025.1, forward strand.
CTCCCACCTTCTGGCGTCGCTCGCTCTGCCGCTCGTACAGCAGGGCCACCTGGTCTAGCGAGGCCAGCAAGGCGCCGGTCTTCTCGCCAACAGCGATCAGTTCAATCACGGTGGGTGGGAACAGTCCGGGGTGCTTCCCCAGCGCGCGGCTCAAGGGGGAACCGCTGCTCAGGGAGCGGTGCACTTCGACCAGCACGCCTTGAAAGCGGGGTTCGGCCTCGCCCCGTTCTAAATAGGCCACGGCGTCGGCCAGAGCGATGCCCGCCCCCATCATCACTCGCACGTGACGGAAGAACAGGATGATCTGTCTCGAAGATAGCCCCCGCATAAGCCGCTGAAGGCTTCGTGCCGTCGTCACGCCGCCCTGCAGGGGAACGCCGCGCCGCCGTTGCGAAGGAGGCCTTCGATGAGTTCTGCCGTTCGGGTGTTGGTGGTGGAAGACGATTCCACGTTGCGAGAAGTGCTGCAAGAGGTGCTGACCGCGCGCGGACTGGACGTCGTCGTCTCCTCCCGTGGCGAGGAAGCCGTGCAGCGGGCCCGCGAGGAAAAGTTCGACCTGATCGTGGCCGACATCCGCATGGACGGCATCAACGGCCTGGACACTATCGAGCAGACCCGCCAACTGCAGCCCGACATCGGATCCATCGTGGTTTCGGGCTTTGCCAGCGAGGAAGAGACGCTGCGCGCCGTGCGGCTGAACGTGGCGGGCTATCTGAAAAAGCCGTTCAAAGTGCCCGACTTGCTGGAACTGATCAACGGCTTCTTGCTACGTCGGGCCGAGCGGATACGTCAGGAGCGCGAGCACAGTGAGCTTCGCGAGGCGCTGCTGTGGAGCCTGGAGCAGCAGGGTCAGTGGGGTGAGCGGGCCGTTCCCGGCGCCGTTCTGCGCCCCGCCCGCCTGGCCGCCGGTCTGGCTCGCGAGATGGGGTTGGGCGCGGATCTGGCCCGACAAACTTTTCTGGGGACCTTGCTCGAGCGCCTGACCTCGCTGGGCGGGGGCGAGCCCGCGGAAGACACACTCGCCGCCCTGTCCACCTACCCTCATCTGCGCCGCCTGTGGACGGAGCCGCTGGCCGACCTCGAGCGGTTCGCCGTCGAGACGGCGGGCGGCTCGACGGACTGGCCCGCGGCCGACGGATTGAGCTTCCCTTCCTCGGAGATCGAAGCCGCTTACCGAGCCTTTTTAGGCCGGCCGGAGGGGGACGAGGGGTTGGAGCCGGACTCGAACGAGCCCTCGGGAGGGCTGCTGGGCCTGGCTCGCGCTCTGGAGCAGGGGGGGGATTTAGCCGGGGCCGAGCAGGCTTACCGCGACCTGCTGGGAGAGGGTTTGCCCTCGCCGGTCGGTCAAGCGGCACTACTGGGGCTGGCCCGTCTGGCTCTGGCTCGGGGTGAGACGCCGGCCCTGGAGAAGGCAGTGGCCGACCTTCTGGCCATGGCCGAGAAGCTGGGTCCGATAGCTTTTGCGATGGCCGAACTCGAAGGCGCCGGCGTGCTGCGCCCCGCTGGCCATCCCGCCACGCGCAAGCTGTACGAACGGGCCGCGCGCAGCCTGGCTCGGGTCGGGATGGGAGTGCCCTGGGCCGGAGCCGTGCTGGCGGTGGTAGGGTTGGAGGGGGACCCGCCGGCCGAGTTAGAGCGCGCGCTGGAGATTCTAGGGCGCCCAGGGAACCTGTCTGAGGTGCTGGAGCGGCTAACCGTGCTGCTGCCGCCGCTGTTAGAGTTGGGAACGGGAGCCGAGTTGACTCGCCGCCTGGTGCGCGACTACCCCGACGAGGTGGCGGCGCTGCTGCGTCGCGGCGGGTTGTCGATGGCGGCCCGTCGAGGCCTGCTCGAGGTGTTGGAGGCGCAGGGGCTGGCGGTTCCGCGATCCATGCTCGAGGTGCTGCAAAAGGACCCCGACCCGGAGACGCGGGCTCGCGGCGTGGCGCTACACTCGCGCCTGGGGTTGGCCGAATCGCTGCCGCTCTTGCGCGTGTTCTCGATGGGCCCTCTAGAGGTCAGCCTGGGCGAGGAGCGTCTCGACGATCGCGCCTGGAAGACCCAGAAGACGAAGTACCTGTTCGCTCGGTTGGCCCAGAGCGCGCCCCGGCCGGTCTCGGTCGAGCGGGTGTTAGAAGAGTTCTGGCCCGAGTCCGACGTGGACGGAGCGCGTAAGAACCTGAACACGGCGACATCGCTAATCCGCAAGAACCTGAAGCCGCCGGGTTCGACCCTGGACCCCGTGCTGCGGGTCAACGACACCATGGTGCTGAACCCCGACCTGCCGCTCTGGCACGATGTGCGCGAGTTAGAGCAGGCGGCGACTCAGGCCAGGCGCTTTCTCGAGGCGGGCAACACCGAGGCGGCGATGGGCTCGCTGAGCCGGGTGGCCCAACTGTATCGCGGTCCTTATCTGGAGGGCTGCTATCTCGATTGGGCCACCCAGCGCCAGTTGACTCTCGAGAACACCGTGATCGACGCGCTGCAGCGCCTGACCGCTCACCGCCGCGACCAGCATCGCTATCGCGAGGCGCTGGAGTACGCGCTGCGCCTGCTGCTCTTGCAGCCCGACCACGAGGGCGCCCACGAGGCGGTAATGACCTGCTATCTGGGACTCGAGCAGCACGAGAAGGCCGTCGCGCACTACGAAACCCAGCGCGCTCGGCTAGAGCGCGACCTTGGCGTCGAACCCGGGATGGAGATGACCCGGCTCTATCAGATGGCCCGCTACGGCTTCAGCCACACCCCCGGCTTCCAGGCCGGCTAGACCGCCTCGCGGCTTTCCCCAGTCCCCTTCGCACCCCTCGGTGCTCTATTTGGACACCACGGTGTCCAAAGGGAGCACCAAACCTCTCCCCCAACCCCCTCGAATCCCTTGGTGCTTGATTTGGACACCACGGTGTCCAATTAGAGCACCAAACCTCTCTCGCGATTCCCTCGCACCCCTCGGTGCTCCGTTTGGACACCACGGTGTCCAAAGGGAGCACCAAACCTCTCCCCCCGCCGAAGCCAACTGGAACAGAACTGGAATGAGCCGCGCGGAAAGTTAACAACTCGGACACATGCGGCGGGAGCGATTTTATCCGCGTTGGGAGAGCGGTTCGGCATACTCCAATCAAGCAAGACGACCAACGCCAAGGAGATACACCCGATGAACATCCTCAATAGCCTCAACTTCTTCCATATCGCTTCCGCCGGCAACGCCAACTCCAGCGCCGGCAGCGCTGCTCCCACTTCCGGCAACTCGGCCCTCGGTCAGTCCGGTCACAGCGGCGGATGCTGCGGCTCCTCGGCCTCCAGCGACACCAACTCGACCAATTTCAACCCGGAAGACTTCGCCTCTAACCTCCCCGACCTGCTCGCCGCCTTCGGAATGCCCGGCGGTGGAGGCAGCGGCGGCAACCTGATCAACCAGCAGGGCGGTTCGGGCAACGACACCCAGATCGCGATGCCCGGCGGTGGCGGTAACGTGATCAACCAGAACGGCGGCTCCGGCAACGATGTCCAGTTCGCCGGTCCCGGCGGGGGCGGCGGCGGTGGCAACCTGGTCAACCAGCGCGGACGCTGGGGCAACGACCAGCAGGGCGCCGTCGGCGGCAGCGGCGACGACATGCTGGTCCAGCGCGGCGGGCGAGGCCACGACACTCAGCACGCCAGCGGCGGCGACGGCAACGACACCATCTTCCAGCGCGGCGGACGCGGACGCGACAACACCAGCGCCTCCGGCGGCGCCGGCAACGACCGCTTCGACCTGGGCGTGGTCAAAGGCCGCAACAACGCCAGTCTGGACGGCGGCGAAGGGAATGACTCGGCCACCATCCGCGCGGGCAAAAACCTGACCGTGACCGACGCCAACGGCGACGTCATCTACCAGAAGGGCAAAGCCGGCAAAGGTTCGACCGTCTCCGTCGACAACATCGAAGACCTGCAGGTGGTCGGCCGCAAAGGCAAGACCCTGTACGACAGCAACGACGACAAGGCCGGCGGCGGCGGCAAAGCCGGAAAAGGCTAAGTCGAACCGCTCGACGCCGCGGGCAGGCCCACCGTAAACACGGTGCCCTGCCCCGGCGCCGGAACAGGGGCAAACTCTAGCGTGCCGCCGTGCTGGGTCACGATCTGCTGGCTGGCCCACAGCCCCAATCCGGTCCCTTTGCCTGCCGGCTTGGTGGTGAAAAACGGATCGAACAGTCGCTCCCGATGCTCCTCCAAAACCCCGCGACCCGAATCGGCCACGTCCATCACGACGTGGCCGTTCTCGTCTCGCACCGAAAGCGACAGCCGCCGCGGGGTGCAGCCGTCCATCGCCTGCACCGCGTTCATGACCAGGTTGGTCACCACTTGCTGCAGCGGCTGCTCCTCCCCCTCCACCAGTCCTTCCCCAGACACCTCGACCGCGACCTCCGTCCCGGACGAACGGAGCTGGAAGATCAGGAACTCCAGCGTCTCCTCGGCCAGCTTCCCCAGAGCCAGCCGCTGGCTGACCCCCACGGGTTTGCGCGAGTAAGTCATGAGGCGGTTGATGATCGCCTTGGACCGCTCGACCCCCTCCTGCGCCTTGACCAGCAGCCGCCCCGCCAGGGCCGGCCGCTCTTCGAGATGGTTCAACGCCTCGTCCACCGACAGCGAGACCGCCCCCAGAGGAGAGTTCAGCTCGTGCGCGACCCCCGCCGCCAGCTGCCCGATCGCCGTCAGCTTCGACGACTGCACCAGCGACGCCTGAGACGCCTCGAGCTGGCGCCGCGCCTCGACCACGTCGCTGTACAGACCCGCGTTGGACAGCGCCATGGCCGCCTGCGAGCAGAGCAGGTGCAGAAAATCCACCAGCTCGCCCGAAAAATACCCGCGCGACGACACCCCTACCAGCAGATAGCCGACGCATTCGCGACCCGCCAGCAAGGGACAGGCCAGCAGGCTGACCGCGCCAAACGAACCGAACCGCGACGTCGCCATATCCTCGAATACCAGCGGGCGCTGCGCCCCGCGAACCAGCGTCAGCAGCTCGCCCGGGGGCGACAACGCACCTCCCCAGCTCAGAGCCAGTCCTGACCGGGTGCGCAGCAGGCCGACGGACGACGGCACCGCCTCCTCGACCCGCAACGACAACCGCTCCAGCAGCACCCGGGCGTCCAGCGTCGAAGCCATCTCTTCGGCCCCTTGCACCAGCCCCGAAAGCGACGCCACCTTCTCCCTCAGCTCGACCACGGTGGCCGCCTGGCGACGCCGCAGCAGCTCTTCCTGGTGGGTCTGATAAGCCGCCTCGAAGGCCAGCGCGGCCTTTTCGGCCAGCCACTTCAAGCGGTCCAGGCCGGCCTGCCCGAACCCCTCGGCCGTCTCTCGCCCCACCTACAGTACACCCGCCGCCCCCCCCGCCCGCCCGGCCG
>JAEXNA010000073.1 GCA_023447635.1 Vulcanimicrobiota bacterium
GCTCCCCAACTCTTCGACTGCCACAAGACGTCAAGCTGACCAGGCTAAGCCGAAACGAAAGCCGTCCTCAAGGCCGGCTGGGAAGGATCGAGTCTTCGAATCCGATTCTTCAGCAGCCTCAGATTGCTGCTGGCCTCAACGACAACGCCCTTTTGGCCGCGTGGTGACATCTTTGTGATGTTTTCGTAGCTATCGCCGCCTAGTATGCGAATATGCCGTTCTCTCTGCACGCCGCCGCTCTGCAACGCCAGATCCAGACTCAGCCAAACCTGCACGCCCGCGAGACGCGCCAGCCTTTCGCCAACACGGCCGAAGGGCTCAGCCAGTTCAGCCAAGCGATCGACAGCTTCTATCCGAGCCTCGACGAGAGCGACGCGGACGGCGCCCAGGGTCAAAAGGGCCTGGTTCGCTTCCACACGTCAGACGGTCAGAGGTTGCAAGCGCGCTACGAGGGCACCTCGCAAGAGGGCCAATACGTGCAAGAGTGGGTTAACGGCGGCTTCATGATGACCCGCTTCAACGCCGATTCGGTCGACAACTATCAGTACGGACCGAAAGGCTCGCATCACGTTCATCTCGACCGCCACGACCCGAGTAAAAGCTTCGTCACCACGGCACCAGCGGGAACCCAACTGATGGCCGGCGAGCCTGCCCCCGCCGCTCCGCCCGCGATGCCCGAGCAGAAGACGACGACCGAAGCGGGCTTGAGCTACGGCATCCTTAGCGAAGGCCAGAGTTCCGAAGTCGCCGACAAAGGTGAAGCAGTGCTCGTGCACTACACTGGATGGCTGGAAGACGGTACTAAGTTCGATTCAAGCCGCGATAAGGGCTCGCCGTTCCAGTTCCCGCTCGGCGGCGGGCGCGTGATCAAGGGCTGGGATCAGGGCCTCGAAGGGATGCGCGCCGGAGAAAAGCGCCTGCTCCACATCCCAGCCGAACTCGCCTATGGAGAACGCCAACGGGGCCCGATCCCTGCGAACAGCCCGCTGATCTTCGAAGTCGAACTGCTGGCCACCAGCGGCGAAGTCGAACGCTCGGCCTAAACGCCAGGCCGATTCGCGGGCTGGCTTCACCCAAAATGGGCATCGAAGCCCACATCCCGCGACGCCAGGCCAATTCGCGGGTTGGCTTCGCCCAAAAATGGGCATCAACGCCCACATCTCGCGACGCCAGGACCGCCTGCTCAACCCGGGAAAGTTCGCGAGCTTAGCCGACGATATCGAGGTTGCGGCCCAGGTAGCGCTGTTGGATAGCCCGCGCGACCATCTCTTCTGGCAAGCGCACCTGCTGGCGACACTTCGGGCAGTGGATCGGCTTCTCTTCAGCCACGTCCTCGATCGAAAAATCGTCCAAAAAGCTGCAGCAGCTGGGGCACGCCATCTTCGTTTGCGGTCGGATTCGTCCTAATTCAGCCATACTCTCCTCTTCGGGCCCACCGCCCCCACTCCTCGCCACGCCCAAGGCGCCCAAGCGCCTCGACCGTGCTAGTCCTCGCGAACCGCGTCGCCGTGCTCGGCCTCTTCTCGCGCCTTGAAGCGCGAGAAGCCCAGCCGCAGCACGAAGTGCTCCAGGTCGTCGATGAAAGTATGCACCACCGGCACCACCAGCAAGGTCAGCAAGGTCGACGTGATCAGCCCGCCGATCACCGCGATCGCCATCGCCTGACGCACCTCGGCGCCCGCGCCGATCCCCAGAGCGATCGGCAGCATCCCTGCGATCATCGCCACCGTGGTCATCAGAATCGGCCGCATTCGCGCCTCTCCCGACTCGACCACCGCCTGCTCGCGCGGGGTGCCCATCGCCTCGGCCATCAAACAGTAGTCCACCAGCAAGATCGAGTTCTTGATCGCCAGCCCCATCAGCATCACGATGCCGATCAGCGCGTACAGCCCCAAAGCCTGCTGCGTCACCACCAGAGCCACCAGCGCCCCGCCAATCGACAAGGGCAGGCTCAGCATAATCGTCAGAGGGTGGAAAAAGTCGCTGTACAGCAGCACCAGCACCGCGTAGATCAGCAGCACCGCCGCCACCATCGCGAAGGCAAAGCCCTGGAACACGTCCTTCTGGATCTCCACATCGCCGGTCGGCGCCTCCACCACCCCGGGCGGCATCTCCTTATAGACCGCCGTCCCGCGAATCGCCGCCAGCGCCTGCCCCAGCGCCACGCCCTCGGCCATATTCGCCTTGATCGACACCTGACGCTGACGGTCGAAGCGGTCGATCTGCGAAGGGCCGAAGCCGTAGCCCACCGTGGCCACGTTGCGCAGCGGCACCCCTTTGCCCGCCTGCGACGGCACGCGAACCTGCTCTAACACCGAAACGTCCGAGCGGTCCTCCGGGCGAAGCTGCACGCGAATCCCGATCTGACGGTCGGCCAGATCGAACTTCGCCTGATTCTGCTCCTGGTCGCCGATCGTCGCCAACTGGGCCGTCCGCGCGATCGCCGAGACCGTAACTCCCAGCTCCGCCGCCCGCTGCGCGTCCGGCTGGACCAGCAGTTCCGGTCGAGCCAGCGCCGCCGACGACTGCACGTCGAAGAGCAACGGAAGGTCGCGCATCGCCGCCGCCAGTTTGTCCGAATACTCCGCCAGCGCCTCGTTGTCGTTCGAGGCCAGCAGCAGGGTCAAGGTTCCCGACAGCCCCTCCAGAGCGCCAAAACGACTGCGCACGCCCGGAATATGCTCGAGTTGGGGGCGCAGCATCTCCTCTAACTGCTGCTGCGAATTCTCCCGCTCGCCCCGCGGCACCAGCACGCCGTAAACCGTCGCGGTGTTCACTCCACCCGCCGATCCGGGCGCACCAGGCCCCGCCGAAGCCGGGGTCCCGATCGCCGCAAACACCGTGCGCACGCCCGGCTGCTTCTGCATCACCGCCGAAATCTGGCGCACCACCTCGGTGGTCTTGTCCAGCTTGGTCCCCGGCTCCAACTCCACCGACAGGGTTAGCTCGTTGCGGTCGACCTGGGGCACCAGCGACTGGGGCATCAGAGGAAACAGCGAGAGACCGAAGACAAAGAAGATGACCGCCAGCACCAGCGTGGCGGCACGATGACGTAGCGACCAGCGCAGCGCCGCGTCGTACATCCTCATCAGCCAGCCCTTCTCGTCCGAATGCGGCGGCGTGTCCAGGAAATAGGCGCACATCATCGGAGTGATCAGACGCGCCACCAGCAGCGAAAAGAACACCGCGACCGACACCGTCAGGCCGAACTGCTTGAAGAACTGGCCCGGGATGCCGCCCATAAAGGCCACCGGCACGAACACGGCAATGATGGAAAACGTCGTGCCCACCACCGCCAGACCGATCTCATCGGCCGCTTCCAGAGCGGCCCTCCAGGGAGTCTTGCCCATCTGGATGTGGCGAACGATATTCTCCACCTCGACGATAGCGTCGTCGACCAGAATCCCGATCACCAGGGCCAGCCCCAGCATGCTCATATTGTTCAGCGTGTAGCCCAGCGACTTCATCACCAGAAAGGTCGGAATCATCGACAGCGGCATAGCCACCGCCGAAATCGCCGCCGCGCGGAAATCTTTTAGCGCGATCCAGATCACGATCATAGCCAGGAAGGCGCCCAGAATCAGGTGCTCGATGGACGCCAGGTACGACTCTTCCACGAAGAAAGCGCGCGTGCGCACCATCTCGATCTTGGTGCCCGGCGGCAAAATGTTGCCCGCCTGCATCGCCTCCAGCGCCTTGCCCGCGTCCTCTTGAACGCTGACCATGCTCGAACCGGTGCTGCGCACCAGCGAGAACGCCACCACCTGTTGTCCGTCTAACAGGGCGCGCTGGCGCGGCTCGGTGGTCGCGTCGTCGACCTTCGCCAGGGAATCCAGCCGCACCTGACCGCCGTTCGGCAAGGTGATCGGCAGCATCCGTAGATCCTCGATAGAACGGCGCGAGCCCAGAGTTCGGATCGACTGCTCGGCGGCGCCCAGTTCGCCACGCCCGCCCGGCAGGTCGATGTTCGAAGCGCGCAACTGGGTGTTCACCTGGTCGACCGTCAGACCCACGCCTTCGATCCGCGCACGGTCCAGGAACACCGTGATCTGACGATCCACGCCGCCCGACCGCTGCACCTGTCCCACTCCACCCACCGAGAGCAGGCGACGCGAGATCTCGTTGTCCACCAGCCAGGACAGCTCTTCCACGCTCAGGCTGGGGTTCGAGACCGTATAAGTAGCGAAAGCGCCGCCCGTAAAATCCAGCCGGCTCACGTTCGGCTCCAGAATATCCGCTGGCAACTCCTGACGGATGCGCGTAATGGCGTCGCGCACGTCGTTGACCGCCCGGTCGGAATCGATCCCCAGGGTGAACTCGATCGAGGTGGTCGAAGCGCCTTCCACCACGATCGAGGTGATATGCTCGACGTTACCCACCGACGACACCGCGTCTTCGACCAGGCGGGTCACCTGCGTCTCTAGCTCGGATGGCGCCGCGCCGATCTGAGACACCGTGACCATCACGATAGGGATATCGATATCCGGATTCTCGTCCACGCCCATAGTGGAAAAGCTCAGCAAGCCGCCCACCGTCAGCACGATAAAAACAATGATCGGAACGATAGGGTGGCGGATCGACCAGGCCGAAATCTTCATGGCCGGGACACCGTATCGCCGTCGCGCAGGAAGCCTCCGCCCTCGGTGATCACCTCTTGGCCCAGCTTCAGCCCGCCGGTGACCAGCGCCTGACCCTCTTTGCGGTCGCTCACCGTCACGTCCTGGCGCTTGGCCTTGCTACCGTCGAGCAAAAACACGTAATAGCGCGGGCTCTCGCCGCGCACCGCCTCGAGCGGCACGCCGACGGCCGTCGAATCGCCCAGCTCGATGCTGCCTTCGGCAAACATCCCCGGGCGTAGCCCGCTGTTGCCTGGCAGCGCGATGCGCACCTCGGCGTTGCGGTCCTGCTCGTTGACCAGCGGCGACAGCTTCCAGACCGTACCGCTGACCGTGCGCTCGCCGTGGCGAATCTTCACCGTCTGGCCCACCCGCACCTGAGACAGCCGCACCTCCGGCACCTGGCCCATCAGTTCGAGTTCGCCGTCTTTGGCGATCTCGAACAGCACCTTGCCGGCGCTGGCGACGTCGCCCAGGCGAGCGCTACGCTTGAGCACCCAGCCCCCGGTCGGAGCGACCACGCGAGCCTGCTCGATAGTCACCTGGGTCTCGCGGATCTGAGCGTCGAGTTCGCGAATCTGCGCCTCGACGATGGCCACATCTTCGGCCCGCCCGCCTTCCTGGGCCAGCAGCAGCCGCTCTTTGGCCTGCCGAGCCGCGAACTGAGCCGCCGCGATTCGGTCTTCGGCCGCCTGCAGCTGAGCCTGCTGGCGATCAAGTTCCAGCTTGCGGTTCTCCTGCTCGGTCTGCGCCACCGCGCCCTGTCCGTACAGGTTGGAATAGCGGTTCAGGTTGGCCTGAGCGTTGTCCAGGGCCGCCTGCACCAGCACCTTGTTGGACCGCTCCTGCTCGATCATCGACTCGGACTGGCGCAGCGCCGACTCGAGTTGGGCGATCTCCAGCGGCCGTTGAGGCTGCTTTGCCTTAGCCAGAGCGGCCACTTGCTGATCCCGTCGCGCCTGCATCTGGGCCAGCCGGGCTCGCGCAATATCCGTGTTCAGGACCGCCAGAGTCTGCCCTTGGGACACCGTGTCGCCTTCTTCGACCATCACCTGGTCGATCTTCAGCCCGTTCACCTCGGACGAGATCTGCAAGCGGTCGCGAGCCTGCACCGTGCCGCTGACGGCCAGCGTGTCGGCCACGGTCACCCGGGTCGCCTTCTGCACCTGCACCGTGACCACGGCCCGCTTTTCTTGCAGCGGTTCCGTGTCGGGCGCCCTGGTCATCCAGCGCACCGCCATAAATCCTCCGATGCTGATAGCCAGCGCGGCTACCACTAGCAGCCAGGCGCTGGTTGACCCCCTCGAGCGTTTCACGGAACGACACCTCTCAACAACACTTTGACGGTAGACTCGATCGACGGCAGGTCCGGTTCGGGCCAGAGATGCCGCAGGAACAGATGAGAATACAGAAGCCGAGCCACCACGTCGAGATTCAGATCCCGGCGCACCTCGCCCGCCTCCTGACGGGCGGTCAGGTACTCACAAAGGTACTCACGGGTCTCTTTGCCCGCCAACTGCAGCCGCTGCGAGAGCAAGGGGCGCTTGTGCGACTCGCTCAGAAACAGCCAGACGATCTCTCGCTGCTCTTCCATCATATCCAGATAAACCTCGCACAGGCGACAAAGCTGCTCTTCGACCGGACGTTCGTGGTCGGCCAGCAGGTCGCGGATCAGGTGGAAGCGCGACAGTTCGTCGACCGCCTCGGTAAGCAGGTCGTCTTTGGAACGGAAATAGTGATAGAACAGCCCGTACGAAACGCCGGCTTCTTTGGCGATCTGCTGCATGGTTGTGCTCTCCACGCCGTTGCGGAAGAACAGATTGATGGCTGCCTGCACGAACGACTTACGTCGCTCTTCGGGGGACAGCCGGCTTCTACCTGATTGACTCATCAGTCAACACTGTAGCGCAAGCCCCCTCGCTTGACTAGCTCTCTCCCATATATCGCAAGACGACCTTCAAGGCCGCCCCCAAAAGCTCTGAAGCAAGCCCCCACAACGAAAAGAGAGGCCATCCGGCCTCTCTTTCGGCGCCCCTCGGGGCTATGTTCAGGGAAAGCTTAGAATCCCAGATCGTCGTTCTTCTGGCAGCAGCTGCAGCCCGAAGCGCAGGCTCCACCTCCAGCGGCAGCGCTACCACAACCACAGACCTGACCGGCGTCCTGGCCCTGACCGGCGGCGGCAGGGTTCCCGAACAGCGAGAGCAGCGACTGCATCGGGTCGGCGCCCTCCAGGCCACCGAGGGGGTTGGAACCACCGAGCGGGTTGGCGCCGCCGAGCAGGCTGAGGGGATTGAAACCGGCGAAGGGATTGAGGCTGTCCATATCTTTATATCTCCTAGTGCGATGAGCAGTTTTCTAAGGCTCACTATGCCGCACCCGGGTGGAGGCAGGACGGACCTTCGCCGAACAGATGTTAACGGAATGTTACAGCTCTCCCACGTTTTGTTTACATCCCGGAAGGCAGGTGGAGAGGCCAGCGCGGAAAGCCGAAGGTCTCCTGGGGAGGGCCTACGGCCCCTAAAGAGGAGACTGTTGGAGGGGGAGGCGGGCCACGAAACAGGCCCCCGAAAGCTGGCCGCTCTCCAGCGTCAGGTCGCCCCCGTGCTGGCGCGCGATAGCCCGGCAGATAGCCAGCCCCAGCCCGGCTCCGCCGGTGTGGCGCGACTCGTCGACCTGATAGAAGCGCTCGAAGATCCGCTCGCGGTGGGCCTGGGGCACACCCGGACCCGTATCGCTGATCGCCAGAACGGCCCGTTCGCCCTCGACCCCGACCTCGACCCGGACTAAACCGTCGGGGGGAGTGTGACGTAGGGCGTTCTCTAGCAAGTTCAGCGCCAGTTCGGTCAGGCGGGTCTGATCGCCCAGCACCAGGGCCGGCGCCAGCCGAGCCTCCACCTCGGGTCCCTCCCCTTCGGGGTCGAGGCTCTTCATCGCATCGTCCACCAGGTCGGCCAGATTCAGCGACTCACGTTCGCCTTGCAGCGCTCCCGCGTCGGCCCGAGACAGGGTCAGCAGCTTGATCACCAGGACCGTCATGGCCTGGATCCCCTCTTTGATCTCTTCCACGCTCTCCTGATACTCGGCAGCGCTGCGGGGCCGACTCAAGGTCACTTCGGCCCGCATCAAGAGGCGAGCCAGCGGGGTGCGCAGTTCGTGCGCGGCGTCCGAGGTGAACTGCTTCTGGCGGGCAAAAGCTTCGTCCAGGCGCCCCAGCATTCCGTTGAACGTCTCGACCAGGCGAGCCAGTTCGTCTCCACTGTCCAGGGGGGTCAGACGCTGGGACAGACCCTCGGCGCCCAGCGTGGCGGCCGTGCGGGTGATCCTGTCAAGCGGGTTCAAGAGGCGCGAGGCCAGGAACAGTCCCCCCGCCCCGGCGGCCAGAACGGTCAGCGGCACCCCGGCCAGCAGAAACCAGAACAGAGAGCTCAGCGACCGCTCTAGCTCTTCCTGAGAGCGCGAGATCTGTAGCCACAGGTTCAGATGGGGTGCCCACACCGTAGTGCGTCGCCAGGGGACTCCGTCCATGACGTAGCTGTCAGTTCCCTCCGGCACCTGTCCCTGACCGGGACCGGGAGGCCCCTCGTAAAACGACTGCAGCACTCCGCTGGGAGAGTAGACAGCGACGCGCTCTCCGTGGGACAGCACTTCGAGTTCCAGGTCCAGTTCGTCGTCATCCTCGATCTCGGACTCTTGCAGAAAACGGGTCACCTCTTGCTGGAAGGCGTGGTCAAACTGAGCGTGCAACGACCGGTCGACCCCTATATAGATCACCAGGCTAAAAGCCAACAGGGTCAGCCCCAGCAGCAGCATGTACCAGCCGGTCAATCGAGCTCGGATGGTCCGAAACGGGCCGGGGCGAGGTTTGGCCGCTGCCGGGGTGGACACGCTCTAGCTCACCAACTGGTAGCCGGCGCCGCGCACCGTGCGGATCAGCCCCTCGTCGCCCAGCTTGCGACGCAGGCCTCGAATGTAGACGTCGACCACGTTGCTGGTGGCCGAGTACTCGTAGTCCCAGATATGGGCCGAGATCTGATCGCGGCTCAGTACCTGGCCCGGGTGGCGCATCAGGTACTCGAGCAGTTGAAACTCTTTGGCCGTCAGCGCCACCGGCTCCCCAGCGCTGGTGACCTCGTGGCGACTGGGGTCCAGACAGACCGCCCCGGCGCGCAGGACCGGGTCTTTCGAGGCGCCCTCGCGGCGGCGCAGCAGGGCGCGCACCCGGGCCAGCAGTTCGTCGAGCGCGAACGGTTTGACCAGGTAGTCGTCGGCCCCGCTGTCCAGCCCGGACACGCGGTCTTCCACCGCGTCCCTGGCTGTCAGCAGCAGCACGGGGACAGCGCTGCCGTTCTGACGCAGACGACGGCAGATCTCGACGCCGGCCATGCCGGGCAGCATCCAGTCCAGGATGGCCAGGTCGTACGGCTCGAGTTCGGCCAGGTCCAGCCCCTCGGTGCCGTTTTCGACCCGGTCCACCGCGTAGCCGGCCTCGCGCAGGCCCTGCTCGACGACCTGGCCTAATTTGCGGTCGTCTTCCACCAACAGCAATCGCATCAGGAAGAGCTCATTCTTTCCAATGGTAGAGACGTCCCCCGACCAGACGTCGCTGAACCCGAATGATGGGTCTAGTCCTTGTCCAGGGAGTTGGACAGCACCTTACCGTTTCCAGCATCGATGATCACGGTACGTTCGAACCCGTTCTGAGTGAACTCGACTTCATAGATGACGTTTCCGTCTTCATTATCGAGTTCGGCCTTGACCAGATGGGATCCCGGAGCCGCCTTCTGGGCCAGGCGCTGAGCTTCGGCCATGCTGATCTTGGTGACCTTGCGCATGGCGGCGTGTTCGGCGGCGTCGCTGGGCTGGTGCGGAGCGATCTGAGCGCTACTCTTGTAGGCGGGCTCCGAGAGAACGGGCAGGGATAGCAAAAGGCCCAGGGCCAGGACGGCGTGTTCAAACTTCATGATTGTATCCTCCAAAAGGGTGGTCGTGGGGCCGCTGCCGGGGGGTCCAGCGGCGACTTCCTCCGTAGCTTAGGAGCCCAAGATGAGATCGAGATGAAATCGCTCCGGCCCATCTCCCAGTGAGCTCAAGCTCACCCTCCCACGAGCCGGCTCACCTCCCAGTGAGCTCAAGCTCACTCTCCCACGAGCCGAGCCCCCTGCGAGAGGGGAACTCGACCCGCAGCGCGAGAGTTGCAGCGCCTATGGAACTTGGATACAGCACCTTCATCGAGACCACGCCCTCGCCCGACGGCACCACCATCAGCCACGCCCAGCGCCTGCGCGACGCGGTGGAAGAGATCGTCCTGGCCGACCAGGTCGGCCTCGACGTGGTCGGCGTGGGAGAACACCACCGCCCCGACTACGCCTGCTCTACCCCCGCCATCGTACTGGCCGCCGCCGCCTCGCGCACCGAGCGGATCCGCCTCTCCAGCGCCGTCACCGTCCTCTCCTCCGCCGACCCCGTGCGCGTCTTCCAGGACTTCGCCACCGTCGACGGCATCTCGAACGGTCGGGCCGAAATCATGGTCGGACGCGGCTCCTTCATCGAATCGTTCCCCCTGTTCGGCCAGAGCCTGGACGACTACGAAGAGCTGTTCACGGAGAACCTCGAACTGCTGCTCGAAATCCGAGCCTCGGAGAAGGTCACCTGGAAGGGCGGCCATCGCCCCGCCATCCAGAACCGCGGCGTTTACCCGCGCCCCGTGCAAGACCCGCTGCCCGTCTGGATCGGCAGCGGCGGCAACCAGGAATCCGTCGTGCGCGCCGGCCTGCTCGGTCTGCCCCTGGCGCTCGCCATTATCGGCGGCCGCCCTGCCGCCTTCCGCCCCCTGGTCGACCTCTATAAACGAGCCGGAGCGCAGGCCGGTCACGACCCGGACAGCCTGAAAGTCGCCGTGCACTCTCACGGCTTCGTGGCCGCCACCACGGAGCTTGCCGCCGATCAGTTCTTCCCCTCGACCGCGCGCGCCATGAACACCATCGGACGCGAGCGCGGCTGGGGCCCTTACGACCGGGCCGCGTTCGACGCCGCTCGCTCGCCCGAAGGCGCCCTGTTCGTGGGCGACCCGGCTACCGTGGCCGCGAAAATCGACAAGCTGCGCCACGCCCTGGACGTCGACCGCTTCCTCTTGCACGTTCCCGTCGGCACCATGCCGCACGAGCAGGTCATGACCGCCCTGGAACTGCTGGGCAAAGAAGTCGCGCCTATCCTGCGCCAGGGCTAAAGATCAAGGGTGAGCGGAACTTTTCGCTCTCCGGCGAATGGTTAAGGTGCTATGAAACCCTACCTCCTCCGCCTCACCCTTGGTCTTGCCCTGATGGCCGCTCCGGCCCTGGCGCAG